>JARBUO010000225.1 GCA_029239605.1 Bacillota bacterium
CAAATAATCAGTAAGAAAGGCACTCCTTTTTTAATCGGTTTGGCAGCAATTCTACTGTCGGGCTGTGGGAGTAACAAAGCGCCTCTTGACGATGCGGATATTATCAATCGAGCACTGATTCAGCTCTCTGATGCACAAAGTATTGAATATACCTCAACATCGGAAGATTCTGTCAGCTACGGGGAAAAAATAAATCGGAATGAAACATACCTGGAGGTCCGGCAGATCGCAAGTCCGTTTACAGCGTATAGTAAATCGGACCGCAAAGTCTTAAAAACGGATGGAACGGTTACAAAAACCGTTATAGAGACATTTCAATCAGCTGAAGAAACAGGCTTTAATTTTTATTTGAGATATATTTCGGATGCGAACAGAGCTTCAGACAATCCGCCTCCTACCGAATGGCAAAAAAATTCTCTGAGCGACAAAGAATCTGTTGGGATTCTCATAGATATGAGGAGAAAGACCGATGAAGCACAAATCGAACTTTTAAGAGAGAATATGAGCTCCTTTAAAAGAGTCTCGAATTCTGATGATTATGTGTATCAAGGAACCATCAGCCCTGATTCTGTACTAAATGTATATCGGGATTTTGTAAGATTAATTTATATCAAGGGCGGGCTCGTAAAAGGGCCAGATAACCCTTCAAAAAGTGATTTAAACAGGGAACTGACCAGTGAAGCACGTCCTGAATTTCAGACTGGATTTACAAAACTTGCATATTCACAAGAACCAGTTCCGGTGACCATTTATATCAACCGTGATACGTATCAGCTGGAAAAGGTCATGCTTGATGAGAAAAGTGCATTACAGGCGATCCTGTCAAGAGAGATTCCAAAGCTTAATCCGGATCTGGGAGCACCAGTGGTTACAAAATCAATGAATGTGTTTAAAATAAAAGGGATTAATACAATAAAAGAATTAAAACTGCCGGATTAGGGTATTTGTCTTACGTTGGAAACAGCAATCGAAGAAGGAGCATCAATAAAAATGATTCGAATGATGAATAAGAATGAATTGGATACAGTGATGAATATCTGGCTTGAAACAAATACAAAAGCCCACGGGTTCATTGATAGAGGATATTGGGAGGGAAATTACGAGCTTGTCAAGGGGATGCTGCCTGATTCCGAACTATTTGTCTATGAAGAAAATAACGCCATTGTGGGATTCGTGGGATTAATGGAGCAGCAGTATATTGCCGGGATTTTTGTGGATCAAGACAGCCAATCCCAGGGAGTAGGAAAGGCACTTCTGGATTATGTGAAAGAAAGTCATTCTGAATTATCTCTGCATGTTTATCAGAAAAATGTCAGGGCAATGGATTTTTATCTGCGGGAAGGTTTTGCTGTTGTAAAGGAACAAATTGATGAAAGCACCGGCGAATTGGAGCTTACCATGAACTGGGTAAATGGGTGAGATCAAATCGATTGGTCAATGAATGGTGAATCACAACCAGATTTACGAGCTTTGAAACAATGTTCTGAAATGGAGATAAAACTATGAAGAAGAAAGATCGAATCAAACTTTCCAAGGAAACCAGAGCTTATATGATCTCTGAAATAAAACGATATTTTCTCAATGAAAGGGAGGAAGAACTGGGGGATTTGGCTGCAGCTCTTTTTCTTGATTTCATCATCGATGAATTGGCTCCCGAGTTTTATAATCAGGGGGTATATGACTCCTGTAACTTTATGAAAGATAAGTGTGAAGACCTATTGACGATTCAAATTTACAAGTAAGGTTGTGGTATGAACGTTTATCATTTCATTTACCCTTCTTTGTCATAAAAGGGTAACCTTCTAAGTAATACGATAAGAGAAACTGCCAGAATCAATTCTGATCCTGCAGTGAGAAAGAAAGGCTGCTATGAACTACATCAATGTGATCAATGAAATTATCGCACTTATCCTTTTAATTTTACTTGGCTTTATCTGCTATAAGATTAAACTGTTTAATCAACAGTCTTCTCAGATGATGAGCACTCTCGTAATTAAAATTACCTTTCCATTATTGATCATCGTTTCAATGAATCGGGAATTTACACAGGAACTGATGCATAATAGTATTGCTTTGATCGGAATTTCCGTCGTGGCTTATGCAATCATACTTTTCTTTGCAGAATGGTGGGGACGCAAAACCAAGAAACCCCATGAGAAATCTGCCGTTCTGAAATGGATTTTTGTATTTGGAAACTGCTCCTTTATGGGTTTTCCTGTTGTGAACGCAATCTATGGCAGCGTGGGGGTTTTCTATGCCGCAATTTTCAATATGTTTTATATTTTTTTAATGTTTTCCTATGGAATCGCCATATTGCAGAAGGGAGCGTTAAAAGCCATTTGGAAAAGTCTGTTGAATCCGGGCTTAATTGCAACGATTATTGGTTTTGCGATGTTTTCTTTTCAGCTGACATTGCCTTATGTGATTCTGAGGCCTATGCAGATGGTCAGTGATATGACGATTCCGCTGGCACTCATCGTAACCGGAATCAGTCTTGCACAGATACCGCTTCGGGAACTCATCCGACCCATTGATATATGGGTTGTCAGCTTTCTTCGGCTCATCCTGCTGCCTGCTGCGGTACTGATGATTCTTCCGTCATTTCATTTAAATCAGTATCTGATTGCCATACCCGCAATTCTTCTTGGAACACCGACTGCATTAACTGCGGGAGCTTTTGCTATGAATTACGGGCTGGATGATCAGCTTGCCAGTAAGGGAGTCGTGCTTACCAATTTTCTGTCCATTGTCACGATGCCTATCGTTGTCTGGGCTGTCATGCTGGTTTTATAAAAGTAGAAACGTACGGATAGATTGTTTGTCTGCACACTGGAACATATCATCAATTGCCGCATATGTTATAAAGTGACACATAAAATTTAAATCATATGTGAGGTGATCGAATGTCTTATAACATAAGCAACGATGATTTTGGGACGCAATCCAGCAGAGAGCCCTCAACCGGTTATATCCGCGTTTTGCATGCTGTTCCTGATGCGCCCAATGTTGACGTGTATGCCAATGACGATCTCATCGCCGCCGATCTGGCGTTTGGAGAAAGCTCAGATTATATTCCGGCGGCTCCGGGAAATTACATCATAACGATCTACGCAGCGGGTACGCAGGAAAATCCTGTTCTTAGAAACACACTATCATTGGAAGATAACGATGTGGTAACGGTAGCAGCCGTTGGGACAATGGATGATATGGGACTTTTGGCTATTCCGGATTCGGATATGGCCATGGAAGCAGGGACTACAATGGTTCGCTTTGTGCACCTCTCACCCGATGCACCGGCAGTAGATGTGACGCTTCCAACGGGAAGACTGCTTTTCGGAGATGTTGCATTTAAACAGCGTACCCCTTATATTCCGGCTCCGCCAAGGACATATACACTCCAGGTCAGGCCTGCAGGAACTTCTGACGTTGCGTTAACGGTTCCAAATGTAACCTTTGAGCCGAACATGATGTATACCATCTATGCCATTGGACTTGCAGGAGGCGAACCGGAACTTCAGGGGCTGATGCTGGAAGACCGATAGAAAACTGCGGGAAATACTTAATGAAAACAAAAACGCTGCTATTATTAGCGG
>JARBUO010000226.1 GCA_029239605.1 Bacillota bacterium
CGAACAAAGATAGCGGAAAAGGACGCAGCCACAGCACCCATTACCGCAATTTTTTTTGCATTGTTTTTTAGTACATCCATAAGTCACACACTTTCAATTTCGTTAATTTGACCACATTACAATAGCACTTTTCGTTGCTGTTGTCATCTGTTTCTTCTGGTGCAATTGTTAAGGCAACGCACCACCGCAGTGAGCCTCCAAACGTTAAATAAAATTTAGTAACGCTTGGAGGCTCACCTCGTTCATGATTTTACTTTCTAAAACAGCTTAAAATATCGTGGTTGCTACCGCGATTTGTTTATTCCTGCTCGAACAGCTTTCTGATGCTTTCTTCATAAGGCGGATAAAGGATTCCCTTCTCTGTAATAACCGCTGTAATGTATTTCGCATCTGTTACATCAAAAGCGGGATTATAGGTTTTGATTCCTCCCGGAGCCATGGGCTTTTCATACCAAAGGGTGCTGATCTCATCGCCGTTTCGAAGCTCGATATGAATCTCTGCGCCGGACTTTGTATTTCTGTCGATGGTGGAGGTTGGAACAAACATATAAAATGGAATGCCGTACTCGTGCGCAAGTATGGCAACGCCTGCGGTACCGATTTTATTGGCACCATCCCCATTTGCTGCCATTCTGTCGCAGCCAACCACAACCGCATCCACCCAACCGTTTTTCATTACAATGGATGCCATATTATCGCAGATCAGTGTTGTGTCGATCCCAGCCTCGTTCAGCTCCCATGCCGTTAAGCGGGCACCCTGCAGCAGCGGCCGGGTCTCATCTGCAAATACTTTGAATTCATAACCCCTGTCATGGCCAAGATACAGCGGTGCGAGACAGGTGCCGTATTTTGCAGTAGCGATGGTTCCTGCATTGCAGTGGGTAAGGATTCCCATTTCCGGCTTCAGCAGGGAAAGGCCGTATTCTCCCATTGCCTTACAAGCTTCTTCATCTTCCTTCCGGATCAGTTCTGCTTCTTCCAGCAATGCCTCTTTTATTTCCTCAACAGAAAGACCCTGCGCTTTTATCAGGCAGGCTTCCATTCTGTCCAGCGCCCAGAATAAATTCACGGCGGTAGGTCTGGAGGATGCAAGATACGCTTTGATCTCCATGAACTGCTCGCGGAACGATTCATAACTGTCTGCTGCAAGATCCTTAACAGAATGATAAAGGCCGTAACCCGCCGCCACTCCGATTGCGGGAGCACCTCGAACCTTCAGTTTGTATATGGCATCCCACAGATCTTCCTTCGTTTTCATTTCAAGATATTCCTTGGCAGACGGCAGCTGTGTCTGATCCAGAATCAGCATTTTCCCGTCTTCATATTTCACTGGTACGATATCAATCATCCCAAAAACCTCCTAAGTCCCTGTATTTCGAATTAATGTTTTGCTATAATCATTATATTCTATCATTTTACAATGATTATACCACAGGTGCAAGCAGCATCGCCAGCTTGCCAGAACAGGAGGAATGAATGAAAATTGTTATCCTTGATGGTTATACCGTCAATCCGGGAGATTTGAGCTGGAACCAGCTGGAGAAATTCGGAGCGTTGACCGTTTATGACCGTACACCGCCGGAACTTGTGGTGTCCCGTATTGGTGATGCCGACATTATTATGACCAACAAATGCCTCCTGACAAAAGAAGTTCTGTCTGCCTGCCCCAAGGTAAAATGGATTGGAATTCTCGCTACGGGCTTCAATAATGTGGATCTGGCTTATACCAAAGAGCACGGAATCCCCGTTACAAACATCCCTGCCTATTCGACCAATTCCGTTGTACAGCTGACCTTTTCCCTGCTCCTTGAAATTTGCAATCAGGTGAGAATACACAGCGACGCCGTGCACTCCGGTGCTTGGCAGTCATCGGAAGACTTCTGCTTTACCAAGACACCACAAATGGAGCTTTGGGGCAAAACGTTCGGAATTATAGGGTTTGGTAGCATCGGAAGAAGTGTAGCCAAAGTCGCCGAAGCCCTGGAAATGCGGGTGCTCATCGCAAGTAGCCATCCCGACCCTTCCTTTGAAAGCGAAAGGATCACCTTTACAACCCAGCAAGATTTGTTTGCCCAGGCTGATGTCATCAGTCTTCATTGTCCTCTGACTGAGGAAAAAAGAGGCTTTATCAACAGCCGTTCCATGAGCGATATGAAGGACGGCGTTATCCTACTGAATACCGCCAGAGGTCCGCTGATTAACGAGGCTGATCTTGCGGAGGCCTTGAGATCCGGCAAGGTAGCCGGCGCGGGCCTGGATGTTCTGTCTTCGGAGCCGCCCAGAGCGGGCAGTCCCCTGTTTGGCATCCCGAACTGTATCATAACACCTCATATTGCGTGGAACACAAAAGAAGCCCGATCTCGCCTCATCGATACAGCAGTATCGAATTTAGCTGCATTTATGGAAGGCAAGAAGCATAACTGCGTAAACCTGTAAAGTTGGACTGCAATTGACCGGAATGAAACGGCATGAATAGTATATAGCATCACAGAAATTGATATGACAGGAGACATCAAATGAGTGAGCTATCTATTATCATGTACCATTATGTCCGCGACCTTGCCCGCAGCAGATTCCCGGACATGAAAGCGCTGGATCTGAATCTCTTCAGGGTCCAGATTCAGTTTCTAAAAGCACATTTCGCGCCGGTAACGATGGAAGATGTCGTACGTGCATTTCATGATAAAACACCCCTTCCCCAAAGAGCTCTGCTTCTCACCTTTGATGACGGTTATTCCGATCATTTTACAAACGTCTTCCCGATTCTCAGGGAAGAAAA
Organism: Bacillota bacterium; assembly: GCA_029239605.1. Taxonomy (GTDB): domain Bacteria; phylum Bacillota; class Clostridia; order Peptostreptococcales; family Anaerovoracaceae; genus Anoxybacterium. The sequence goes on from JARBUO010000226.1 coordinate 2,780, forward strand.
GTTGCAGGGCTCTTTTTTCATTCCGGGTAAAACATTCACGGAGCAAAAACTCCTCGATGTGAATAAGATACACTTCACATTGGCCTCGGCAGACATCGCCATACTAACAGCTGATTTGCTTCAGCGAATCGAAGACTTCCGTCAGGCAGGAGTCCCTCTTCCCACCGCCAAGGAGCTATTTGCCACCTATGCTCATGCAAACCGATTTGATCAGAAGGAAACGATCTTTTTCAAACGAATGCTCCAAACCGTTCTTCCGAAGGAAATTCGCAAGCAGGTTTCCAGCGAACTTTTTGAGAAATATGTAGGGGTTGCTGAAGAGACATTTGCAAGTGAACTTTATCTCAACCAAAAGCAGATTTCCGAAATGAAGGAATCAGGTATGCATATCGGTCTGCACGGTTACGATCATGACTGGCTCGGCAATCTTACCCGGCCCGAACTGGAAACCGATTTTTCAAAGGCGTTTGACTGCATGAGCGACTTCATTGATAGAGATTGCTGGACGATGTGTTATCCCTATAGTTCCTACAACCAGAAGGTAATCCGACTGCTGAAAAGCAAGGGCTGCAGGATGGCTTTCACTGCTGAAGTCAGGAGGGCGGACACACGAACAGATGATCCGTTCATGGTCCCTCGATATGACACCAACGACTTTCCACCCATCAGCACCAGATTTTCCGAAACAGAGGGGAGGCTGACATGATGGAAGATATCCTGAAGGAATTGAACAGCAAAGAATATATTCATTCTTTGGGTGATGCGTATGAGATCAGAT
>JARBUO010000227.1 GCA_029239605.1 Bacillota bacterium
ATTTCGTCTATATCGCTGATATACCATGAACTTGACTGGAATTCCGGGTGCAGGTTTGCTCCTCTATATGCATTTGTTACAGTTCCTACGATCAATTCATCATCCAGGATGAGCGTTGTCATATTCTCCATGATATAGTTGACAACCTTGGCTCTGAAAATAGGAACTGCATCGCCGGCAAACTTCTGATATGCTTCCGTTGCCAGCACCAGCCTCTCTGCAGTAATTGATGGAATTGTATTGAAAAGCTTTTCTCGCATGCGCATAACTCTCGTTGTTAACATATTGTCCTCCTTCCGTTTCTGTGATTTCAAACAATCGTACATGATGGCCGCGCAGAAGACAATAATTGGCTTGCTCACTTTTCTAATTGAGTTGTTACGAGATAGGAAAAGAACAGTAAAAGACAATAAATTTAAAGAAAATTGAAAAAAATCGCTTTTCCCCGTTTTCGAATCTGGTATATAATGTACCAATAGCATTTTGTGCAAGACTCATTTTGGGGAAGTGCTAATTCATGAAAGGTACGCAGGCGGCTTAGAAAATTGACCAGCGTTTTTATAAGGAGGTGTTCCCCGTTTTACTGGAGAAAACAACATATCTGGATGACTTTCCAATCAATATCAGAATTGCAAAAGTTACAGAATATCCGATTCATTATCATCTGGATGTTGACTTTATCTATGTTCTGAAAGGTGAAATCCATCTGAAAAACGTATGTCATCATTATCTTTTAAAAGAAGGGGATGTTTTTACCAACAGCGGTCATGAGATTCACGGTTTGACCGCGACAGATGAGGAGAATGTTGTTGCAATTATACAGGTCAGCAATCGCTTTTTCACGCAGTATTTTCCGTCTTTGATGAAGGCATGTTTCATGACATATATCAACAACCAAAACCGTATAAAGATGGATATCCTCCAGAAAATGCTTCTTCATATTCTTCTGGATTACTCAAAAAGAAGCTTTAATTATAAAAGCAATTGCATCGATCAGATGATTGAAGTAATAAAATACCTGAACGAGCACTACAACTTGTTTGCGTTCGAAGATCAGGTTGTGGTGAATTTCAGAAACGATAATCCTGTCATCGTAGAGCGGATTAGCCGGATCATAAACTATGTATACGCCAATCACGCCAACAAAATCACGCTGGAAGATCTGGCAGAAAGAGAACACTTAAGTACCTATTATATCTCCCATCTGATTCGTGATTACATTGGAATAAACTTTCAGGAGTTTCTCTGTTTTGCCAGAGTGGAAATGTCTGAAATACTCCTGTTGGAAACTGACCGTAAAATCAGTGCCATCGCAAGAGATGTGGGTTTTTCAACAACCGCATATTACGATAAATTCTTCAGCAAATGGTTTGGTCATACCCCTCTGGAACACCGCCATCTTTATATGCCGCACATTCTGAGCGACGAAAAACCTGCACGGTATGAGCTGCTTTCTGACAATCAGGCTGTCAGCCTCATCAGACGATGTCTGTCAGCTGTAAGTGATCAGGAAAAAAGCGCTTCCGTTATCAATCACCTTCATCACAATGTTGATGTAAATCCACAGATGCCGCCTGTCATGAAGATCCACCCCGTTCTTGAAGTCGTTATTACGCCAGAAGATTATCACATCATGGGGGAACGGCTGTTCGATCTGCTCCATGACCTTAACGCTTCGAGGGTTATTCTTGCTTTAAGGCAGGCAGACAGTAAAAAAGCTACAGCACTCATTGAAGACCGGCTGAGTTCCATCGGATACGAAGTGTCTGCGGTATGTGATAACGGTTTGTGCTGTGGTTCTTCCGCCGGGTATGACGCAATCGCCGCAGCCATACAGATATTCCGAACTTTTTTTACTGCAAAGGAAAACACACTGCACTGCAGATTGCGGGATCAGGGGGAACCTTCCAGAATATTAAAAGGAACTCCTTCCTGTATTACTTCCGGCCTTGTCCCCAAGCCTTCTTTTTACGCATACCGGCTGCTTCAGAATATAAAGGGAGAACTTCTTTGCTGGGGAAAATATTACTATGTAATAAAGAATGGCTTGTCCGAAAAAGATTCGTATACGCTTGTTGTTATCAATTATAATGATGCCATACAGCACCTTTCCCTGCGTAATGCCAGTGTCTACGAAGCAAACGATATCATCAATTCCTTTAAGGATGAGCTCCACGTTGACTTCCGGATTTCAGTTGCATCCGGTCAATATGTCATCGCAGAATATGCATTGTCAAATGCCAATTCCATTTTTGCGCATATGTCTCAGCTGGGGTTTCCGGAATCTTTCCCTCTGCCAGAAGCCTGGTTTCACATGCTGAATACAGAACCTCAGGCACAAGTGAGCGTAGAAAATGTTGATGATGAGCTGAATATAAGTTCTGCGATAAAAGGTGCAGGAATTCATATTATTGTCGTTGAGAAAGTCGGTGGGTTATCGTTTATTCCCACCAGTGCTTAATTTCTGCGATGCTTACATCCCAAACTTTAGTGTTTCCGGTAACTATCTTTATAAGCAACAAATCCTATGATACCAAAACCGTATAAACTATCCCTTCGGCATTTCCTTTTAAAGAACTTCTATTTTTTTCTTAGCAGAAACAATCCTCTTTTTTCTAATTCCTTTTGAATTTCCCGCTGATCTATGGTACACCCGGTTTCTCCAATTTCTATGGCCGGTTTTATTTTACCGTGATAGTCACTGCCACAAGTCACCAAGAGATTATGATCTCTGCCTTTTTGAAGAAAATACTTGGCGGTTTCATCATCATGATAACTGCTGAATGCTTCTACACCCTGCAAACCAGCCTCAATCAATTCATCGAATATTTCAAATTTCCCTTTCAGATTATTGCCTGGATGAGCAAGTACTGCAACGCCGCCATTCTCAGCGATGAGTTTGAACACCGCTTCCAGCGAAGGATAAATGATCTCTGTATAGCATGCCTTCCCTTGGGTATAAAAGTCCCAGTAAAAATTCACATAAGGATTATCACTTCGGCTGCCGCCAGCCTGATATGGCTGCAATAATTTATGTTCTTGATATCGTGCATCATTTAATAGAATTTCTGCAAACATTTCTCCGGTATAGACCCCATCCTTGCTTAACTCATCCAGCTGCTCCTGTTTCACATCAAAGCCAAGCCTGTTTGTCAACTCCAATTTCTTCCCAGAGCAGGCTCTTTCCTGATGAAGAATGTTTTCTTCCAGATCATCAAAAGCCTTATTTTTATAATCGATTCCATATCCAAGAACATGCAGATCAATTCCTTGATACGTGCAGTCTATCTCCATTGCATGGATATAATGAATGTGGTATTTTTCAGCTTCTTTTTTCGCTTCCGCTACTGCCTTGATACTGTTATGATCAGCAATTGCCATAATCCTAATTCCTCGGTCACTACACCTCTTGACCAGCTCAGCGGGTGAAAATTCCCCATCATCACTGTAATAACTGTGCATGTGTAAATCAATGAATTCAGCATTTTCATTCTTTTCTTATAGTCAGGCATAATACTCCCTACTTTACGCCAAAAGGATCTGTCATGATTCATATGATAGATATGGCAAAGTTCATGAACAACGATATAATCAATGAGCTCCATAGGTAACGTTACGATTAAATAATTGTAAGTAATCTCCCTTTTGGTATTGCAGCTGCCCCAGCGATCGCATATTTTATCTATTTTTATTGATCTGGGTGTTACCCCTAATAACTTCTGATAAATTTCCGTTCTTTCTTTCGTAACCTGCTTGCTCATCTTAACATAGAACTTGCTGACCTCATCTAATATCTCAGTTTCTGAAAATCTCGTTTCAGAAAACCGATCAACAGGAATCACTTCCTCCAGAGGTTTTATTGCTCCCAGATACTTGATATATTGCTTCCTTACTTCTTCCAATTTTGTCCTCTAATATTTCCTTCCATTTCGCCAAAGGTTGATATTCCCAATAAATAGATTCCTTTTTGATAGGAATATCACCCTCAGATAAGCTGCAGACCCAACTCTTAAATTTAACTTTGTATTTCAACTTCTTTTCCCAAAATATATCTCATTCTTATATTTCTATCATCTCCTGCATAGCAAAATCGCTCCAACCGTTCTATAGGAGTCAATTCCTCTCCGTACATATTGCTATCATCGATCACCAATGCATTGAAACAATACCCCTCGTCAAATGCCCCCACGTTTTTGAAATATCTTCCGCCTGAACGGGTTGCCATATAGAAAGCTTCTGTCAGGTTTACAGCATCCCACTCCGGGTCAAACATATTGCGTATCTTTGAATGCTGGATCGTGCTGGCTATCCCTTTTGCAATTGATAGACTTGCACCGGAACCGATATCACTGCCGATTGCCAGGTTTACGCCCATCTCCAAAAGTTTTTTAACCGGCATGATGCCACCGGCATTAATATTTGCAGTTGCATCCGGACAATGAACCGCCATACAGTTTGGATTTTTCATGAATGCCAAAACATCATCATCCATAAAGATACAGTGTGCCATTATCGTTGGCCGTTGTCCAAGCAAGTTGTTTTTATAAAATATATCTGCTCCATTTTTATAATCAGGGAAAAGTTCCTGGCAAACTTTCATTTCGTTAACAGCCTCGCACATATGCGAATGAACGGGAACCTCATACTTTTTTGATAGGCTTCCTAAGCCAGCCAACAGTTTCTCACTGCAGGTAATTGTAAATCTCGGAACGATTGCAGTCTTTACATTTCCAGCATTTTGATGCTGCATAATAAATCTTTCAGTATCAAGGATAGATTGTTCTGTATCCTCGATATAGTATTCAGGGCTATTCTGATCCATATTCAGCTTTCCTGTGAATGCGAACAATCCCCTCTTCTCAAGTATATCAAACAAAATTTCAGATGCTTCATAATGAATGGATGGGAAGCAGTTCACATGTAAAGTTCCCTGGCGCAATAGTTCATCGACAAATAAAGAGTACACCTTCCTTGTGTGATCTTTGTCCTCAAATTTTGCTTCATTTGGGTATGTATATGTATTTAGCCAGTCTAAAAGCTCTCGATCCATTCCAATGCCTCTTTGCAAAAATTGCGGTGCATGTACATGCATGTCACAAAAACCAGGAAGGATAAGATGATTCCCCCAATCTATGATATTTTCTTTGGGAAAGCCATTTGGCAGTTGACTGCAAATCTCTTTTACAAGTCCATCAAGAACCAATATATATGAATTCTCTTTGCTAATTAAAGTATCCTTATTCTGACTGAAGATTATATTTCCTCTGTATGCTCTGTATCTGCTGTAATTATTCATATAATTCCTCTCGTTTTGTCTATCGTTTTATAACAAAGCCATTCTTTCCTTCAAAAACAATGCCAGCAGTGGATTTGCCTTCGCTGGATTACTATACCGTGCCATTTATTGCAGCGAGGTAAGCTTCTTTTGGAATCATAGGCATTTCTAATATTTTTATTGTATCTTCAGAAAGTGTTCGGCTCTCAGCAAATTCTTTTCCGGCTTTAACAAACTTCTCTGCAAGAGGATCTGCTACACATTTTGCTTCTGGAACATTCATCATAGGTGCTTCTGGAACAAAAACCACTCGAATTCACTGTACTCGCCCATTCCTTTTAGGAACGCATTCGCTAAAACCATTGTATCGCTTACAGCTTTAGGACTTCCATTTAACACTAAAACTTTTTCATAATTATCATCTCCTTTGCAATACCATAATAGCATTTTCTTATGAAAGGAGACTATCTACGCAAAGTAGACAATTCCGAAGTAGACAATTCCGACGCGTCATCAATCTTCTTTATAGTATCCTCACGTACAGCCTGTCTTAAAGCCTTCAGATAATCGGAGAATGCAACCTTATCATCAGAATAAGTTAAATTGAGGTCAAATTCTCTCGGAATCCAAGTGGAAATATCGGACAAATTGTGTTGAATCACTGCTTCAAGCCCATCAATCGCTTTATAGATTTGAGCTTCCACCGTTTTACGCTCTGCCATTTCTTCATAAAGTTCCCGCATTTCTGCTGCATACGCTACCGGCAGGGAAGAAACCCAGCTATACAGCAGATTTTCTTCAGCCTCCTCATGGCTTTGGTTCTTTTCAAAAGCAGGAATATCCCCTGTAAAGCATTCCCCCAGGTCATGAACGATGCACATTCTAATAACCTTATCCATATCTGCTTCAGGGAACTCGTCTCTCATAAAGAAAGCCATTAACGTCATCATCCAGCTGTGTTCTGCAACACTCTCATGTCTGCCTTTGGATGTATAGCAATGGCGGGTTGTATCTTTCAATCTTTCGGCAACCAATAATGTGTCTAATAGTTTTCTCACGTCCATATCAAATTCTCCTGCAAAATTCAATTTTTGCTCTAATATCTCAATTTAGTCCTCCAATATTTTCTTCCATTTTGCCAAGGACGCTTTGTCCTTGGTAACATTAATAAAGGATAGATTGTTGAATTTGACCAGCTGTTTTTTCATCTTGCTTGCCATTTTAAGAACGTCGCCATTCTTTGTGGTGCTGCTGCCCTTAATGATTTCATATAAGGAAGCATCATTCAAAATGACTGTAATTTCTTCATCCTTATATTCTTCCAGCTTCAGTAAAATCGTAAGAATGGAATGCATTCCAACAATTGCCGGTTTCATATATTCTGAATAAACAGATTCCTTCCGAACGGGAAGATCATCCTGAAACAAGCTGTATCGAACTTCAATATCTTCTCCCTCGTATAACATTGGAAATGCAGCCAAATATACTTTTATCATTTTATGTTCTCCTTTCTTCTAAAAGGTTATATCTTATTGTATCCTGCCAACGTCACAGCTGTCTACTCTACTCATGCAACTGGCAGATCATAAAGGTACTGTGCAAGGATGGCATACCCTTGGCAGACCATAAATGCCTCCCTATTTTTTCTTGGCAGAAACAATCAGCATCATGGGCCTGCGAAGCTCCTCTTTCATTCCTCTAACTGTATAAAGTAAATCCTCTGATGGCTGAGGTTCTACTATCCCGGTTAACTCGAAGCCTCCCTGTATCAACCCGTTGAGATATGTTGTAAGCGTTTTATGATATTTTATCACTTTTTCTCCAAGAAAGTTAGCGGCTCTTTCGCCCTGGGAGAAGTAATTGTCAACGGGGAAGTGAAGTATATTTCCGTTTTCATCATAATACCAATCCTGATTTCCGTATGCAGTAAAAACCGGATGCTCCACAGAGAAAACAAAATCTCCATCAGTCAGAAGGCAGGTGGAGACTCTATCTACAATTTGTTCAAAGGATTCAATATAGTGAAAGGCAAGCGAACTAATTACTGCATCAAAAGAGTTTTTTTCAAAAACGATGTCTTCAATAGGCATCTGGATATAATGAATTCTGGCATCTGTTTTCTCTTTTGCAACCGTCAGCATTTTCTCAGAAATATCAACTCCTGTGACTGTCTTCGCACCATGCTCGATGGCATATTGACAATGCCAGCCGAATCCGCAGCCCAAATCCAATACGCGCTTATCTTTAAAATCAGGCAGTAAGTTTTCGAGTGTTTTCCACTCGCCCGCACCGTCAAGCCCTTTTATTGAGCGATCCATTTTGCTGTATTTTTCAAAGAATACTTTATCATCATATTTATTCTGTTTCATGTTTCAATTCTCCGATTCCAATTAATATTTTAGGCTTTTATTCATATATTCTATAAAATTATCACAAGTTAGCGACTGACTGAAATAAAAGCCCTGAAAACACTGGCATCCAAGTTTATGTAATATTTCCACCTAACTCCTTCTGCTATAGCTTTGACTTTCAACTGGTCACAAAGGGTCAGAATAGATTTTATAATCTGCACGTAATGTCCGTCCTTGGTTATGTTCTGTACAAGAGATGCGTCTATCTTAACAACATTTGCGTTAAAATCGCAGAGATACAGCAAAGAACTATGTCCCATCCCGAAATCATCTATTGAGAGATTCATACCGAAGTCTCTTATTTGCTTCAGTTTATTCTTTGTTGAATCACTCAGATCAATTGTGGCATTTTCCGTAAGTTCCAGTTCCGTAAACCCGGGATCAATATGGAAAAGCTCAATGCATGATTTCACAAATTCAACCAGTGTTATATCCTCCTGCACCTGTCTTGGGCTCAAATTCACCGAGAGGCATACTTTATTATACTTCTGTTTATGCCAATACTCAAGATCGCTGAATGCCTTCTTTATAATCCACCTACCCAATTCATTGGATATGTTAGCTTCATCACAAATTCGCAATATGATCAGCGGAGAAATATAGCCGTAAATAGAGTGATTCCATCTCAAGAGGGCTTCCGCTCCAATAACTTCTCCCTTGTAGTTTACCTTGGGCTGGTATTCTAAATGCATTGGAACACAATTATTCGTCAGTCCACGCTTAATCTCAATCATCAAAGCGCGGGCGAGAGAACCTGTTTCATCATGTCGGTTAAGAATGTTTTTCTGCAGTCTCTCCTGAGTATATTGGATTTCATTTGAAAGGTTCTTTAAAACCATGATACGTGTGCGTTGCTGGCTTCTTTCCTGTAATTTGACAAACGGAATATAAATCAGTACGGCTAAAACCAGATTCAAAGCCTGCATCACAATCCCCGCAACCGACCCTGTACCGAGATAACCAGATAAGAAGAGGGGGGTTGTCCATTCTACTTGATGCGTTATCGGAGGCACCCATTCCAAATATACAGGTAACCAAGCAGTAAAGCTTAAAACAAGGGGAGACAACAGAAATGGAATAAAGTAATAAGGATTAAAGATGATAGGCAAACCATATATCATCACTTCATTTATATTAAAGATGGCCGGCAGTATAGAAACTTTTGCCAATTTGTTTTCGCTGCTTTTTTTTCTGGTTAGAAGTAATGCAACCAGCAGCCCTACTGTTGCACCAGCTCCTCCTAAATAAACATATGTATCAAAAAATCCTTTGGTGAGAATAGCTGTAGATCCAACAGGTGTTGCTCCTGATATCGCATCCATGACAACATTACCTCCATGTATCCCAAAAAACCACAATACATGGGTAATGAAAATAATTAATAATGCCGAGAAGTAGTTATGTCCCGTCATCCATGTTTCATTTATCCACTGAAAAAGCACCGCCTGAATACCATTTAGCCCAGTAAACTCAGCCAACGTTTTTGCAACACAAAAAAATAAAATGGTAAGCAACGCAGGAACAACTGCGCGGAAAGACACCCTAATCAGAGCACTTCCGTTGAAATGGACAATGTCTGGAGGAAGTAAACGGTCACGGCATTTGTAAAAAAAACAAAAAAGATTGCATGCTATTACAGATATGACTATGGCTTGAAACAGACCAGAAGAGCCAACCACCTTTTCACTTATCATCATATCAGTGTGATCTGTAAATGCAAAAAAAGATGAGAAAGTAGTTATTATAATAATGAT
>JARBUO010000075.1 GCA_029239605.1 Bacillota bacterium
TCCAGCTCAGACATCGCAACAGGACAGCGATATTTTTCTTTAAAGTACTGGTTATTTCCCATATGGTCCACATGGGCATGACTGCACAGGATGCCTGCCACCCGATAACCGTATTCCTCGAAAAGCTTTTCCAACCCTTCCCGGTCTGCATTAGCCCATCCTGAGTCCAGCAGGATGAGCTCCCTGTCATTGATCATATAAAAAGGAATGTATGACATTCCAGTATCGATACAGTATGTGTTTCCTTTTACGCTTATCAGTTTCAATGTAATTAACTCCTCGTCTGCCTTCCGGGCAAATATGTTTTTATTCTACACGGAATTTCTTAAGGCTACAACATAAATGCAACCAAATTTTCATTGCTGCCGCAGACTGCGATTTCCGGTGAAAAGATGAAAACAGCTGTATCAAGGGATGAAACATATCCTTGATACAGCTGTTAAAAAATTTTCCCTCGTTCCCGGGTAATTTTAAAGATCTTGAACCAGTCTCTTTTCCCCTGTGATTTCCTGTATGGGCGCAATGTTCTGGGTCACTTCCAGAACCCCCAGATATTCTCCTCTCTGATCTCTCACTGCAAAATAACGAATCAGAACGAACTTATCCCCCATCCGAATCCAAAAATCCTCGCTGTTCTTTGTGCCGTTCTTAAAGTCCTCCACAAGCTTTTCAACGATATGCACACTGGCCGGTGGATGGCAGTTGGATACCTGACGGCCGATTACCGACGGTGTTCGATGGAAGATCCGCTCACTGCTCTGGGAAAAATACCGTACCGTGTCATCCTTTCCTACAAAGGTGATATCAATGGGCAGTGTATCGAGTATGGTGGTTAATTCCTGTACCGTGAAGGATCCGGTGGGGAGCTGAATCAGTCCTTTATCGTTCGTTCCTATCGTTCCTAAACCGGGAGCGTCCGCAGCAGGACCATGGGCAACGGATTCAGCAGGTGTCCATTTCCCAGGGTTTTCAATGAGGCAATATCCAAAATCGTCACTGTCGTCTGCAATTTGCTTCCATTCATCCTGCGTCAGGTTTTCCTGCAAGATTCCCAGGAGAATGTTCTCCTCCTTGAAAATCATATCCGCTATTTTTCCGAAGGATTCTTTCATTGCAGTCTGGAACCGTTCCGCATCAGTCGGGAGTCTTTCCGCGCCCGCCGTGCCGCTTTCAACTGTTCTCATCACTTCTTTCAGCATTCCCCGGATCTCATCGTCCACACCCCACATCACTTTGGGAGGAGCACTGATGCCGTACTGCTCCATATAGGGGAAGAACAAGTTTTCCTTTTTCTTATAATGAAGATCCAGCCCATGGTATAGCTGCTTTAGCATAGCTGCCGCCTTTTGCACAAAATCCGAGGGGCTGCCGCCTACCCCGGAAGCAGCTTCCCCGGAACCGTTATGGTTTCCGGCCCGTTCCAATACGGTGCTGATGTCTTCCATGAGTTTTTCCAGTGCCCGGTTCTCCAGTTTCAGTACATTTGCCGGATGTCCCGGAGCCTCTTCCGGCGCTTTGCTGCTGTGAATCTCCTCAATGGAGCCTTTAAAAACCTCCGCATGGACATCGCATAGGTTTTGGATCTCCTCCACCGGCATGCCTTCGTTCACAAGGGCTTGTTCCGCCTGGGAAATTTCTTCTGCCGACACCCCTTCAAAAGCCTCTGCAAACTGGCTTTTTACCTCATCCACAGTCTTTCCTTCATGGAGCTGTGCCAGTATCTTTTTTATGGTATCCACCCGGTATTCCCGGTTATTGATCAGTTCACTCATTTTCGTTCCCTCCCGTTATGGTATATCCCTGTTTTTCAAAAGTTTGCTTAATGACTCCAAGCTCCACATTGCGCATGGCAGCCCCCTTGGGAATTGTCATAAGCCTGCCTACGGACTGCAGCATACCGGGCTTTGTAATCTCTGTAAACCCAAGTTCAGCAAGAATCTTACCCGCTTCAGGGTCATTCTTGCACAGTTCAAATACGCTCTTTGAAAGATCCAGTTTTTTCTCTGCCACCGTAATCAACTCCTTCCATAATCAATCCATCAGGATACAATTCCTGTTCTTCCCTTCCGATCCTCCCCGAACCCACATCTCTCCACCGTACCGTGATTTATTTGTTCTGCTATATATTTTGCTAATGTCATCACTTCTCTATGCTGTCTTTTTAACATTTCCGTATCCATTGCTGTGATTTCCCCTTTCGTACACTTACAAAATCTATGAATCCTGTCTTCTTGCCTTAACTGTACTATATTTTAAGAACAGCACTTGTTGCTTTTGCAACATATTGAGAATTATGGAGATATTTGGGCCATGGGTGAGAAAACCTGCAGTTCCGAGCATCAAAAAAGAAGCTTTCCCGAGAGCGGTTTTGCTCTCACGGAAAACTTCTTGCTAGATTTTCATTCTTTCTTTGGTTTGGTTTTTGTCGACTCCTGCAATTGGTGTTTAACAGATGAGTTCTATAAAAGATTCCTGTTTTTGCAGGAAATCAGCCAAGGGTCCGGAAACGGCTCAATCATCCCCTTGCTGTTCACTCTGGACACCTCGATATGTAAAGCTTCGGTACGGGTTAAACCGTTTTCTTTCAGCAGAGAGGTAAGGGAGGATAGCACTTCAAAATCCAGCGTGTAAATCACGATATCCATATTGGGATTCACTGCCAGCAAGCTTTTGATTTCATCACCGATCCTAGGAGATGCAACGATAAAAGCGAGATCAGGAACGGGTAGTTCCTTCAGAATCTCTCCATTCAGAGCTTCCACTACAGTCACATTCTTAAGACCAAATTTCGCAATATTCTCTTCCATCGTCTTCTGGTCTCTGGGATCATACTCTACGGCGATTACATTCCCCTGTCCCGCAATCATAGCGGTTTCGACGGCGATGCTCTCACCGGAAATGATGCAGCTATTGCTCCGGTCTCCTAAATTCAGCTTATTCATGATTACTGCACGGACCTCCCGGCAGACATAATGAACGGAACCATAGGAAAAGCGGCTGTTTTCAATTCCAACCTGGTAATTAGCGGCGGCGTTTGGATTGAGAATCAGCATGGCAGCGGAGGCGTTAATTCCGCGGTTGATCATGCTGGAAAGTTTGTCATGCTTGATTTCCCCTGATGGATCGGACCCCTCGTTGTACCAGATATCACAGTCCCCCAGCTCTGCATTCCACATATCATAAAAGATATCCTGATGACCGGCATCTGTAAAAACCAGCACAGCACGATTGCTCATAACAGTGGGGATCAGATTCTTATTCTTTCCGGTGATATCCAGCATCTTCACCTCTGCCAGATTGATGTCGGTATGACCAGAAAAATACTGAAGCCAGGATATGATTGCTTTGTTTGAAAATATATTTTGTTCCACAGTCTCACCCTCCTATATAAAAGATTCCTTCCAGCGCTGCCCCTTCTCTCCATGGTGTCGGGACGTGGCTTGGAAGCTGCATTCGCCGTATTCATCATATCATATTCCTGTGATCTGTGAAGTATATTTTATTCCCTTCTGCAATCATTTCAATTGACATAGGGGGTAAGCCGGTCAAGCAGAGAAAGCACTTCTGCCCTGGTTACATAGCCCTGACAACGAAAATGGTTGTCGGGATAGCCTTCCATAATGCCATACCGCAGCAAGGCATTCACAGAGCCGAGACTCCATGCGGGAATCTCCTGCCAATCCTCATAGCGCTCGGCTTCATTACCCTGATCAGACAACACAAAATCCATCTTCTTTGCAATGATCACCGCTGCTTCCTGCCTTGTTACCTGCTCATCTGCCTTGAAATGAGCCATAGGATTTGCCGCAACGTACCCTGCCTTTACGGCTATTTCCAGCTGCGCTCGGTACCATGCATTTTCTGATACATCCGGAAAAGAAATTTCCGTCTTATCCGCCAGTTTGAAAAAACGATTGATGACGGTGATAAATTCCGCCCGGCTCACTGCCCTGTCAGGACGAAAAGAGCCATCCGTAAAGCCTGTAACGATACCGTCATTCATGTATTTTCTGATTCGCGCCTCAGCCCAGTGACCGTTGATATCGTTCAGCGTCTTGGGGAAAGACGGTTCTGCCAAAAAATCTTCACGGATCATTCCCCAAAACGCCTCTGCAATCTGTTCATATCCCTCTACCGTAGGATGGGCATCTCCAGGAAGGTACCGTCTCAGATCTTTGTCCAGAACCTCTTTGGTGGAAACGTAGGATACATCCGTTTCAGCAGCAGCGCTGAGTATGGTATTATTCAGGCTGTTGATCACAGCATCCAGTTCCGGCAGATACGGGTAAACATTAAAATAACCCATGAGGTAGATGGATGGCGGCGAATCTGAATGAGCAGCTTTTATCGCTCCAATGATCTGCTTCAGGTTGCTGGATATCTCAGGAAATTTCACCTCTGCCGCTGTCTTCAAAGCCTCCATATTCTCAGGAGAAGGTTCTGTCTGGTATGCTTTGAATTCTTCCAGGTTTTGAATATCATCGATGCCTGCACTAAGAGTGACGATATCCGCATCAGCCAGGAGCTTCGATATGGAAGGAAGCTGTTTGAGAATATTATCCGTTGTGCCGTGGCCAGCGCCTTTTTTGCTGTATTCCGCAAGGACTCCTGCCGCAGCCAGTTTATCTTTGATAAAATCCGTATACCCGTACCCCTCCGCTTCGCCGTATGGCGTCTGTCCAAGGGAATAAGAATCGCCTAATGCTACATAATGAAAGGCTGACATGCAGGACGCCTGATCAGCCCGACAGAATAAAAATACCGCCATGGAAACGAGAAACAATACGACCAGCAGCAGTATCATCACCGGCTTAAATACTTTACCCTTCATCGGTTTCATGATCGCTCCTTTCCGTTTATTTATGCCACACAACGCGGTTGACATAATCCGTATAGGAAAGGAGGATTCGAAGAACCTTGTCTGAAACGTTGGGAATGTTGTAATCCGCCACGCGCCTCAGGGTCCTCTTATGCTGCATTTCCAGGATCTCCAGCCCCTGCAAAATTCGTTCTTTCCCAAGTCCCGTCATCATGACAGCTGCTTCCTCCATGGCCTCTGGCCGTTCATGCGCTTCCCTGATATTCAGTGCCGGAAGGCCTAGAATAGAGGATTCCTCACTGATGGTACCGCTGTCACTGAGAACTGCCTTGGCCTTCGTTTGAAGACGCACGTAATCACTGAAAGACAGAGGCTTCAGCAGGGTGATCCATGGGCTGAATTCTGTGTTCTTTTCATCAATTCTCTTTCTTGTTCTCGGATGCGTACTGACGATGACAGGCATTTGATAACGCTCTGCAACACCATTCAGACTCTCCGCCAGCTTTCGGAAGTTCTCATCTGAATTGATATTTTCTTCTCTGTGGGCAGAAACCACAAAATAGGAGTTTTCCTGCAACCCCAGTTGCTCCAATATAGCTGAAGCCTCAATATCCTCCATTCTGGACTGGATCACTTCAAGCATTGGACTTCCCGTCTTGATAATCCGGTCTGCAGGAAGGCCCTCTCTCAGCAGATATTCCCTTGAAATATCACTGTAAGTAAGATTGATATCCGCGATATGATCAACAATCCTTCGATTGGTCTCCTCTGGAACGCGTTGGTCAAAACATCGGTTCCCTGCCTCCATATGAAAAATAGGGATATGCTTTCGCTTTGCCCCGATGGCGCAAAGACAGCTGTTGGTATCGCCCAGCACCAGGAAGGACTCAGGCTGAACCTCATCCAATACCTTGTCTATTTTAATCAGGATATTTCCGATGGTCTCCAGCGCAGTACCCGTAGCTGCATTTAAGAAATAGTCCGGTTTCCTGAGGCTAAAATCCTTGAAGAAAACCTCATTCAATTCATAATCATAGTTCTGTCCTGTATGAACCAGTGTGTGTTCTACCATCTCAGACTGATCCAGTTTCTTAATGACGCAGGACAACCTTATAATTTCAGGTCTGGTCCCCACAACCGTCATCACTTTTAGTTTCTTCATTCTTAATCCTCCAGCTTTCCATGATATCCAATGACTTTCTGGGACTGCAGCTCCGCACCGAAGCCGTGGTTCGGGCTCATACCTCCATGAAATACGTGTCCGGCCGGTCAGGATCAAAGGCCTCATTGGCCCAGATGATCACAATAAGGTCTGACGCTCCTGTATTTTCAATGTTATGGGTGTAGCCTGCAGGAATATCCATCACTTCAGGAATGTCCCCTGCCACCTTGTATTCAATGACATGGGCGGAACCCACTTCCCGGAACCGAACGACCCCCTTGCCGCTCACGGCCAGAAATTTTTCGCATTTTGTATGGTGCCAGTGGTTTCCTTTTACAATTCCTGGCTTAATACAATTGACTGAAATTTGCCCCAGTCCTTCTGTCCGTATCAATTCGGTAAAAGAGCCTCTGTCATCAGAATTCTTCTTGAGATGGTACCCGAATTGATCCTGGGGCAGATAGCTTGTATAAGTAGTGTACAGCTTTTTAATAAAATCTTTTGACATATCCGGTATGGTGAGCTTTGTTCTGCCCTCTCTGAAAGCGGTAAGATGATTAAAAACATCTCCCAGTTTTACAAAATGAACCACCGGCACATCACAGTAAAATCCGCTTCCGTTTTTTCCGCCGTTCAATGCCCGGACCAATTCTTCTATCAGGTCGTCGATGTACACCAGTTTCATGATCAAATCGGGGTCATCTATAGAGATCGAAAGATCATTGGCCATATTGTGGCAGAACGTTGCAATCAAACTGTTATAATTAGGCCTGCACCATTTTCCAAAAACATTGGGAAAACGGTAGATCAGGACCTCTGCACCAGTCTCTCTTCCATGGCTGATGATCAGTTCCTCCGCTTCCTTCTTGCTCCTGCCGAAAGGATTATCAAGGGATGCCTGTATGGAAGATGCAATCATTACAGGGCACGCATTCTTATGCTTTTTTAGTTTTTCCAAAAGAAAAGCGGTCAGATCCCGATTGGTCTCCATAAATTCACTTGGTGTACCGGTACGATTCACTCCTGCCAGATGAAAGACAAAATCCGCATCCCGGCAGTATTCATCCAGAAGCTCCCGTTCCGTATCCGTATCAAACTTCAAGACGTCATGCTCTTTGATGTTTTCAAGGGTAGCAACGAGATTCCTTCCAATAAATCCCTTCGCTCCCGTTATGAGCACTTTCATTTTTAATCCCTCCCTGCCAGCGCTTATTCCTATTGCAAAAACCCGCAGAAGCCTAAGATGCAGCAGTACTTTGTCCAATAAAATATGGCGCCTGCTGCTTTACAGAAGCCCCATCTTACGGTTTGCAGTCTTATTCTGCACTCTGCTCAATGGCTCCTAAGGATAAGCCATATCTATATGTACGCAAATCCTCTTAAAAAAAGAATGCTTTCCCTGGTTTTTTTTCATTATTGTTATTAAGTTAATCTGTGTCTAAACAAAGGAGAACGCCGGACACAATCAAGTGTCCGGCGTTCTCTTTCCGCCGCCTTTTCATCTTCGATAACCGGTTCGTTTCACCTTCTCAATGGTTCGGGTGATGTATTTTGTCAATTTCTCCTCAAAGACTTCTTCTGAAATTTCCTTGTTCTCGATCATAAAGAGTCCCTTTTCCCAGCTCGCGGTGAGAATGGGGTTCAGAAGCTCTTTCGCAGTATGGCGTACCAACTCCACAACAGCCTCACCTTTGGGCTCTGGTGTAACGATCTGGGTTTTATTATTGATTTTAATATGACCAATGTCTGCAAGTTTTTTTATAATCCCTGCTCTGGTGGCAGAGGTACCGATTCCGCAGGTTTTGATCTGTTCCCGAAGCTCTTCATTTTCGATGTATTTTCCCGCCTTTTCCATGGTGAGAATCAGCGAGCCGTCGGTAAAACGGGATGGAGGCTTTGTTTCCTTTTCCTCCAGATCATAGTTTGTGACATCGCATTTTTCTTTTTTCACCAGCTGTTGGATGGGAGATTCGGACAGTTCCTCATCTTTCTTTGCGGCTGAAACGTCATAGATTTCCTTCCAGCCCAGCTCATTCAGGGTTCTGGAATTGGTAACGAATAGTTCTGAGCCTACCGTAGTCTCCACACGAACCGTATTGTATTCAGCAGGCGGATAGAAGATCGCAAGGAAACGCTTTACAATCAGGGTGTAAATATTTCTTGTCTCCTCATCCAGACCCGATAGTGCGGTGGTCACGTAGGTGGGAATGATAGCATAATGGTCTGTGACCTTGCTGTCATCCACAAAGCGCTTGGTTTTCTTGTCCACAGCCAGTTTGCCGAACTCCTTGATTCGTATTACAGGCTCCTTGAAGTCCTCGTTTTTATACAGACCATTTAATATTTTGGGCAGCTCCGGGATAACCTCAGTAGAAAGCACCCTACTGTCGGTTCTGGGATAAGAAATCAACTTCTTCTCGTAAAGGGTCTGCGCAATTTCCAGGGTACGGTTTACGGATATCTTAAATTTTTTATTGGCTTCGGACTGGAGCTCCGCCAGATTGAACAGCAATGGAGGCTGTTCCTTCTTTACCTTGACCTCTACCTTCTTAACTACAGCTTCCTGTCCTTCCAGGCTTCTGATGATTTCCTCTGCTTCCTCTTTGCTTATGTATTTCTCTTCACTGTCGGTATCGTCCGGTGCTTTTTCCCCGGCCTTGCCAGGCTGCTTTCCGGCTGCCTTCCCATCCGCAGCCTTCACACTCGCGCTGGCCCCATCCTGGGCTGCTGAATCTCCGGAATTCTTTCCTTCCTTTTTATCGTCCTTCTTATCATCTTTCTTGGGCTGCCACTTTCCTTTATACGCAATTCCGCTGTCCTTGGAAAGGAAGTTGGCGTTGATGACATAATAGGGTTTGGGCACAAAATTTCTGATTTCAAGTTCACGATCAACGATGAGCCCCAGGACACAGGTCATGACTCTGCCGATGGGAATCACCACGGACTTACCTTCCTGCAGCGTCTCAGCCAATTGTCTTCCGTACCTGCAGGTGTAGATTCTGCTGAAATTCATACCGAAAAGCCAGTCTTCTTTTGCCCGGCAGTAGGCCGACTTTGAGAGCGAGTCGTACGCGCTGAGATCCTTGGCTTCATCGATGCCTTTCTTTACCGCTTCCTCTGTCTGTGCGGAAATCCAAACCCGTTTCGCCGCCTTGTCTGAACCGCTCATCTGATACACGAGACGAAAGATGTATTCTCCTTCCCGTCCGCTGTCGGTGCAGGAATAAATCATATCCACGTCTTTTCTGCACATCAGATTCTTTACCGTTTCAAACTGTTTCGCCGTCCCCTTGCTGTCGATTACAGTATATTTGTATTCCTTGGGAATAATGGGGAGATGCTCCACCCGCCACAGCTTGTACTCCGGATCATAGGCATCCGGGTATGCCAAGGTGACAAGGTGTCCAAAACACCATGTTATGATAGCGTGCTCCGTCTCAGCGTAGCCTCTTGCTCTGTCGGAAGGAGAAATCCTTACATCCAGAACATTTGCAAAGCTCGCTGCGACGGATGGCTTTTCTGTTATATATAATTGTTTGCTCAATGGTTACCTCTTATATGCTATGCTTTTTTCACTGATTCCTCCGCCTGCGATGTGCAGGAAAATGAGACCGAATGATCTCATTGCCTCGGATCTTTGTTTCAAATGCGTATAAGTATGGTATCACATTCCGGCATCTATGTGCTAAATAAAATTTTCCCTCATGTTATTTTCTTCTCCTTTCGTCATTCAAAAAGCGCTCTCCAAATGAGGCGCTTTTCATTACATTTCTATATTATGAGTCGGTGATTTTTCATATCAGATTTTCTGAACGCCTGATTTTTATATCAGACTTTCTGCTCAAATTCCGCAACCATATCCAAATATTTTTTCTGTATCTCCTTGGCTTCTGCATCTTGCTCGAACAGAGCGCACTCTCTTTCAAGATTGTCCTGAATATCCTTCGGCAGGTTCTTCTGTGCAAACTGGTAAACAACGTTATCTTCTTTCTCGATATGCCTGTGGAGCAGGTCGACGTAAGAAATGGCATTGGCAATGACGTCCAGCCTTGCTTCATCATCGCCTTCCATCACTTTATGCACCGCCGCTTCCAGCTGCTGAATATGCAGTCTTCCCAGATCGTGCTCCACCAGCATTCCATGGTTGACCAGTTTTTCTGCCGCAGGACCCAGCTCTTCTACCATCCTGTTAAAGAGAAGCTTTTCTTCTTTCCCATGATGATGCTGATCCGCATAATTTCTGACGAAATCGATCAAACCAAAGAAGTCGTTATAGTCTACCGGTTCGCTTTTCAGTACTTTATAGCAATACTTTCTGATTACCGCCAGCATCCGTTTGATGTGTCTGTGCTCATCCACCATTAGTTCAATATAATTCATACCGTTCTCTCCTCCCATAAAGTCCACGGTTTATAAAAATCCACAGAGTAATTCATTCCAAGTACGCTTCCCATTTCAGGGCTTCTCAGTCTGCAACCCGATGGGAATTTCATACCTGTCTGCCGGCTATTTTCTGGCGATGGAATACTCCCCTTCATTTCGTTTTTCAAATTGGAGCTCGGGGTTCAGCGTCCTGATAAAGGAAGCAATCCAAGCTTCTCTGAGGGCAAAGAAGTTTCTAATGTCCCCTCCTGCCTGTTTCCAATACGGTTCATGAAGTTCTGCTGCCGTCTGCCAGATCAGTTCATCTTCTGTATTTTGAATTACCTGACTTCCCCTGTCACAAGGCATTCCTTCAAGAATAAAGTCATTGAGTGCATTGTACGCGCCTTCCGGCGTTTCCACTCCCGCAGAAAAACGAACCTCTTCCGCGCCTTCTGACGGAGTTTTATACTCCTGAGCCGCCGCTTCCCCCTGATTTTCAAAGATCTTAAGCAGCGCATCTTTATGGCTTGGGTTTTCTCTTAAAACCGCAGTCACCAGCGCCGCCTGTCTCAATTCCACGCTGCGAATCCGTTCCTGCAGCCAGCCGTGAATATTGGAAGTATCGATGGTCTCCTCAAGTGGGCGGTTTCCCGTGGGCTGACCGTATTCCCTCTGGAATTCCTGTACCCAGGTGTCAGCAGTCAGCCCCTGTGATTCTGCCCACTTTAGCATATCCGTTTCTGCTTTTTCTGCCCATACAATTTTATTGTAAAGCCAGTAATGAATCTTTCCTAAAAACAAACTCATATATTTTCTCCCTTTGTTTTACCTGCTGTTTTATTCGACGCGCAGGCTTACGCTACACTAGATTGCCTGATTCAATCTTTCAACCAATTTGTTGACGTCGATGCCGTGAATGGATGCAGCTTCTTCTAATGTCTCTGACTGAGCAGACGGACAACCGACGCAGCCCATTCCAAAGTCCATTAAAATTCTAATTGTCTGCTGATACGTTCTAACCACTTCTCCGATGGTCATTTCTTTTGTGATAGCCATAATATAATCCTCCATTTCATGCGGGGGTTATGCTCCCGCTTCGTTCCCATGCGGGGGATTTCGCTCCCGCTTTGTTCAACAATATATTTCTTCTTAATTTATACTGCTTCCTGCTTCGTTCAAGCCAATTCCAAGCCGGTGAAACAGAATGTTGTTTTCAAGGTGAATGTGCTGGAACAAATCTGCTTCCAGTTCCTCTAATGTTTCAAAGGTACGTCTGTAAGTTCCGCAGCCATCCTGGGGCACCGTATATTCGGCAGTGATTTCACGTAATTCTTTTAGAATATCGCCCGCCGCTTCATGCTCTTCCTCCGTTTCCGCTGTTGTTTCTTTCATGTTTTTATAAAGATCGTCTGACGGTTCAGCCTCATACCTCTTGATCATGGGGAACAAAATTTCCTCTTCTTTGATCAGGTGCTGCTCCAGCTCCGTTTTAAGGGTGTGAAACAACTTGTGCACCTGGAAAAGATCTCTGTGGCTGGGTCCGTGCACTCTTAAAATCGTTGCGGTCAGCTCACTGATCTCGGGCAGTACACGCTTCACAAACACATGATGCTTTCCGACAATATAATCGATGAGCTGGGAAGAGGTCATTTCTCTATAATCAACTTGATCATTCAGCCGCTTTGCCTCTTCATAGGCTTTCTCCAGTTTTGACAGAAGCATTTTTTCATCCAAATTCTGCTCTTTTATGGCTTCTGACAGCGGCCTGTGCCCTCCGCAGCAAAAGTCAATTCTGAACTCTTTTAAGATCTCGCTTGCCTGTGGCAGGATTGAAACCACTTCACCAATTCTCTGGGTAGTATGAAATATGCTCATAATCGTCCTCCTTTATTCTTCAATCACTATGGAATGTTATCATTTTCATGCGCCATGGAAATTTTACTTGCATCATTTTTATCGAAGCAGCGGAAATTCCATCAGCATCATCTTTATCATAAAGGCTTAGAAGAATAAAAACTGTGACCGGGATCATAATTTCATAACATTTTTAATTTTTTCATATGGAAATTCAGAAAGTTTAATGACCAGTTAATTGAAATACGCTGTACTAGTCCAGCTCTCTGCGCAAGGCCTCTTCATTCAAAAGCAGGATCCTTTTGTTTCCAACCATTTCAATGATCCCCGCATCCTGAAGAAGTGTCAGCTTCCTGCTGATGGTCTCTCTCGCAATTCCGATGTAACTTGCCATCCCCTCTCTGCTGAAGGGAAGTGTAATCAAAATCCCCTTGGAACCCTTGACACCATACTTTTCAGCAAATTCCAAAAGGACACTGCTGATTCTTCCTTCAACACTCCTGGTTCCCATGTTTTGAATGGTTGTCTCCAGCCTTTCAAGCCTTGTGCATAACGCTCCGATGATCTTTAAGCTGATCTCTGGATATCGGCGAACCAGCTCCTGAAAATCATTTCGTGCGATCATGCAAATACTGGTTTGCTCCAATGCCTCTGCATGGTAGGCTGCCTCCTTGCCCCCGAAAAGGTTGCTCTCTCCAAAGAAGTCTCCTTCGGAAAAGAGATATAAAATCTGTTCCTTCCCTTCCTGGGTATAGCGAAATGCTTTTACTTTTCCTTGATTGATAATGGTAAGGCAATCTGCATCAGATCCTTCCAGCTGGATGATCTCACCCTTTAAATACTGTCTTCTTTGAATCAGATCAGCCACATGGGAAAGTTCTTCTTCATTCAGTCCGGAAAAGATGGGAACTCTTTGGGCACACAGCTTGTGGCGGCATGTTCCGCAGTCACAGGAATTGGTTTTCATAGGCTATTTTACTCCGCTCTCGTTTTATGACTGGGTAGGCCGAGAAGACTCCAATATGGGGCTGATCGGCATGAGTATAATGCACCTGCTTGGTTTTGGGTTGTAAGTCGGCAATAGGCCTGTGTTACCACAAGCCTATTCCTCCAAAAGTCTATTGATCAAGTTCGGGATCGATTGTTCTTCCCATGGACCTTATAAGCTTACCGCTTATTATGCCCCCATGAACATTTTTATATCTTCGTCCACAGTGCCGATTCCGCCGATTCCAAAAGTTTCTACGAGAACCTTAGCAACATTCGGGGAAAGGAATGCTGGCAGTGTAGGTCCGAGATGAATATTCTTCACGCCAAGGTACAGGAGTGCAAGAAGAACGATAACCGCTTTCTGCTCATACCATGCGATATTGTATGCGATGGGAAGCTCGTTGACGTCGTTCAATTCAAAGACTTCCTTCAGCTTCAGTGCAATCAGTGCCAGTGAGTAGGAGTCGTTGCACTGTCCTGCATCCAGAACTCTCGGAATTCCTCCGATGTCTCCAAGGTCAAGCTTATTATAACGATATTTTGCACAACCAGCGGTAAGGATTACCGTATCCTTTGGCAGCTTTTCAGCAAACTGCTCATAGTATTCTCTGGATTTCATTCTTCCGTCGCAGCCAGCCATTACAAAGAACTTTTTAATCGCGCCAGACTTCACCGCATCTACAACCTTATCTGCCAGTGCAAATACCTGCTCGTGGGCAAATCCACCTACGATGGTTCCATTTTCGATTTCAGTAGGTGCGCTGAGTGTCTTAGCCAGAGCGATGATTTCAGAGAAATCTTTCTTACCGTTCTCGTCCGCTTCGATGTGCACACAGCCTGGGAATCCGGAGGCACCTGTTGTAAAGATTCTGGATCTCACTTCCTCGCTTCTTGGAGGTACGATACAGTTGGTTGTAAACAGAATGGGCCCGTTAAAGGACTGGAATTCTTCGGTCTGTTTCCACCATGCGTTTCCATAGTTTCCTACAAAGTTATCATACTTCTTAAATGCAGGATAATAGTGAGCAGGAAGCATTTCGCTGTGGGTATATACATCCACTCCAGTGCCCTTTGTCTGCTCCAGAAGCTGTTCAAGGTCTGTCAAATCATGTCCGGAGATCAAGATAGCAGGGTTGTTCTTCACACCGATATTAACCTGTGTGATCTCAGGATTTCCGTATTTTGTAGTGTTTGCACTGTCCAGCAATGCCATTCCGGCAACGCCGAATTCTCCGGTCTTTAAAGTAAGTGCAACAAGATCATCAGCAGAAAGTGTATCGTCCAGTGTTGCAGCCAGCGCTTTATAGATGAAGTCATAAATATCTACATTTTCTTTCCCAAGGTTCAGAGCATGATGCGTGTAAGCAGCAAGGCCTTTCACTCCGTATATAATCAGTTCACGCAGGGATCTTAC
>JARBUO010000228.1 GCA_029239605.1 Bacillota bacterium
AGGCATTAATACCACCATAGAGGGATTCACAGAACCTATGCGTCTGACTGCAGCCTATCTGAGAAGGATCAGCCAGGGAGACATTCCAAAGGAGATATGTGAAACTTATTTCGGTGATTTCAATGACATCAAGGATAGCATCAACACCTGCATCCGTGCGATAAATGCTATGGTTCAGGATATCCATCTTCTTTCGGATGGGGCTGTTCAGGGTAAGCTCGAGCTGCGAGCTGATGCTGACCTCCATGGAGGCGACTTTAAAAGGATCGTCGCAGGGGTCAATAATACCCTTGATACCATTATTGGTCCTCTCAATACTGCAAGCGAATATATGACAAAAATCAGTCTCGGTGAAATTCCTGAATCCATATCATGCATTGAAGGTTTGCGCAGCCTTGAAGAGGGCAGGGTGATTCTGGAATGTATGAGGAATAATGACTTTAGCCGGCGTATGGATGAACGTGCTTTCGGAATATATGGTGAAATCGCAAGTTCCATCAACGAGGTCTCTGAGCAGGTCAGCGACATGATACTATGCATTCATCGTGTGTCTGTAGGAAATCTGGAAGATCTTCCGGTACTAAAAGAAGCAGGTAAGAAGAGCGATGGTGATTCCCTGACACCGGCGGTCGTTACGATGCTGGAAACACTGCATTCCTTGGTCGATGATACCAATCGGCTCTCTGAAGCTGCTATAAAAGGACATCTTACGGAAAGAGGGCAGGCCCATAAATATCTGGGGCAATATCGAAACCTCATGGAAGGGATTAATGGTACTCTTGATGCAGTTACAACCCCATTCCGGGAAGTATCCTCAGTGATGAGGGAACTGTCAGAAGGCAATCTCAGCGTCAAAATGCGGGGGGAGTATCAGGGCGAGTATTTGGAAATAAAAAATGCAGTAAACCATACACTGTACAGTTTGACCGGATACATAGGAGAAATCTCTGGGGTTCTTAGAGATCTAGGCGCCGGTAAGTTATCGGTGGTTATTTCCGACGGATACCAGGGTGATTTTCTTGAAATACGATCATCCTTGTTGAGTATTAAAGAGAATCTGAATCAGATGATGTCAGAAATCGCAGAGTCATCAGGGCAAATTGCCTCTGGTTCAGCTCAGCTATCGGAAGAAAGCAGGACCCTGGCGCAGGGTTCAGCGGATCAAGCCAGTGCGATACAGGAGCTGACTGCTTCTATCAATGAGGTTACAGGTCAGATAAAACAAAGTGCAGTTGATGCCGGACAGGCAAGTATCCTCAGTGGTGAGGCTTATAAACATGCAAGGGCTGGAAGCGTGAAAATGGGACAAATGCTGGATGCAATCGAAAATATGAAGGAATCCTCGATCAATATATCAAAAATTATCAAAGCGATTGACGCGATTGCTTTTCAGACGAATATACTTGCGCTCAATGCCGCGGTAGAGGCAGCGAGGGCAGGGCAGCACGGAAGAGGCTTCGCTGTGGTAGCCGACCAGGTAAAGGTTTTAGCTTCAAGGAGTGCGGAAGAAGCAAAACGCACCACATCTCTGGTAGAGGATACGATGAAAAGAATACAGCAGAGTACTGAATTGGCAAGAGATACCGCATCTGCATTCAAAGATATAGTGGATTCTTCTGAGACAACAGCAGGACTTGTGCGTAGTATCACCGATTTATCAGAACATCAGACGGAAAGAATGATTTCGATCCGACAAGGAATTGACAGTGTTTCTCAGATTGTCTGGAACAATAGCGCCTCAGCGGAGGAAAGTGCATCGGCAAGCAGAGAATTGTCCGGACAGGCAGAATTTCTGGCTGGTTTGGTCGGACGGTTTCGACTCGCTGGAAGCGGATATATGGAGAACGAAGTGCAGGGAGTCAACGACGAGGAGCGGTTTCTTTCAACAGATTGTGTAGATCTGCTTTTACACCCCGCCGAAGTTGATTCGGATGATATACCGTTACTTCCTTGAAGCATATTCAGCAAATCAGCACGAAAAAAAGAAATCCTCCAGAATGATGGAGGATTTTTTCTATATGATTTTGATCGCTTATCTTCTCCGATTGGGTTTGTTTTTCGGACCTTGGCGTTTGGCCGCTCTTTCGATCTGAATCTTCCTGCCGCGGTGGGTGAAGTTTCTCATGGAATCCATGACTTCATCAGCAAACTCCGCTGGAACTTCAACGAAGGTGAAGTTCTTATGAATATCGATTTCGCCGATCAGCCTGCCTGAAAGAGAGGTCTTTGCCGCAATGCTCTGTACGATGTGTTTCGGCTGAATGTGATCCATGGTTCCGATATTCATAAAGAGTCGTACCATCCCGCTCTTCTGATACCTTGTATGATCTTCGTCTAAATCGGAATACTCATAGTTTCTGTTGTCAAGCTCTTCAAAAGCCATGCTGAAAAGTACCGATGCAACATCCAGACTTGTGGCGTCTGCTGATTCGGTCAGAATCTTTTCAATGGTAGAATGATACTTCGCATATCTTTCCTTTGATTCCAGAAGAGAGAGCACCTTTCCGATGGCTCCGTCCAGTTTAACCTCTTCTACGTCGGAAATCGTCGGAGGTTTCATGGGCAGAATCTCCGATTTGGTGTATCTTTGAATGTCTTTGAGCTTGTAAATGTCGCGGCCGAAGATAAAGGAATAGGAAACACCTGTTTTCCCTGCCCGGCCTGTACGACCGATGCGGTGGACATAATATTCTTCGTCGTTGGGAATATCATAATTGAAGACAGCTTCAATATTATTGACATCGATTCCTCTGGCGGCAACATCGGTTGCCACAAGAATTTCAATCATACCTTTTCGGAATTTATTCATGACACGGTCACGTTCAGTCTGTTTCATGTCCCCATGGAGTGCTTCAGCTGAATATCCCCGCGTCTGAAGGGCAATGGTGAGTTCATCAACACGCTTTTTCGTATTACAGAATACCAGACCCAGCTTGATGTTCTTTGCATCAATCAAGCGGCAGAGAAGCTCTGCCTTGGAACTTTCTCTGACTTCCAGATAGTACTGCTCAATGCTGGGAATCGTCAGTTCTTTATGAACTGTTTTGATCAGCACCGGCTCCTTCTGATAAAGCTTGGTTAAATCCATGATCTCCGGAGCCATGGTGGCAGAGAATAACAGTGTCTGCCGTTCCTCCGGTACCTGCGCCAGGATGGTATCAATATCTTCCCGAAAACCCATGTTGAGCATTTCATCAGCTTCGTCCAGAATGATCATCTTGAGATTCGCAAGCTTTAGCGTATGCCTTCTCATATGATCCATTACTCTGCCTGGGGTTCCGATAATAATCTGAGGTCTGCCTTTTAATGCTTGAATCTGCCGTTCGATGGACTGTCCGCCGTAGATAGGCAAAATTTTAATGCCTCTTTTAAACTTGCAAACATTCTTCAATTCTTCGGATATCTGAATTGCAAGCTCACGGGTGGGGCTTAAAACAAGTACCTGAACACCACTGACATTAGGGTCCAGCATTTCCACTGCCGGAATTCCGAATGCGCAGGTCTTGCCAGTTCCTGTCTGCGCCATTCCGATAATGTCTTTTCCCTCAAAAATAGGCGGTATGGCCTTTGTCTGTATGGGAGTAGCTTCTTCAAATCCCATAGCGCTGAGTGCTTTTTGCACGTCATTCGATAAATTTAGTTCTTTAAATAAGATGTTTTCCATTCTTCTCCTTTATTTATACTTTTGTTAATTTATTAAAGTCACTTTTAATCCATATGAT
>JARBUO010000229.1 GCA_029239605.1 Bacillota bacterium
CGCCGATGAGAGGCTGAAACCACTACCCTCATCGGCGTTTCTTTATCCTTATTTCCGAATTTCCTGAATCACTTCTTCAGGAATGATAAATTCAGGGCTGCCCGAAGCTCCGGGCGCGATCTCATACTTGTCAAAGCAGATTACTAGCTGCCCATCCTGATTAATGAAAAAGTTCTGGTCTTCGCGGATGCTCTCAAAGGACTCCATATCCGGATCATCAACCCAAAACATGTTCAGCCCGGCATCGTTCTGTCGCTTCATCTCATCGATCAAATAGCGATTCAGCACACTGACATAGTCTGCATCTTCTTTAAACAGAGATTTCAGCGTTATCAGTTTCCCTGATGCTTTGTCAATGGTATAGAATTTATGTGTTGTTGAAGAAGAACCTACCGTGTTCACCAAGTAAACATCGATGGCCAGTATTTTATCATTGTCTGTTCTGATCTCATACCCTGAGTCGATACCATAATGAACCTCGGAATCCGGGAACTCCTCTTTCAGTTCCTTCACATCCTTCTCGAAAGCAGCAATTACAGAATCGGCATATTCTTTAAAGTCCTTGTTCAGCTTATCTTCCAATTCTTTGTCAAGAAGACCTTCAATACGCGGTGTTACAATATCCGCATGAAATCCCTTATCCTCTACAGCATACCGTCCAAACGTCAACACTCTAACGATCCCGCTCATTCCTGGCATATCTGCCATGGTCACAGCCAGCGACTGGCTTACATTCAAAGATACGATCAAAAGTACGGCAACGCAGGCCGCCAACCCTGCGGTTTTCCTGCTAATAGCATTCTGCTTGCTTTTATGGGTGCGCATGGTTTCCTCAACCCTGGCTTTCAATTCCTCCGATGCGTTTATCTTCATATAATCATCCTTCATCTGTTCCAGCTTCTTGTTCATAACGATCCCTCCATTTCATTGCGAAGCAGTTGCAAGGCCTTATACAATCTGGTCTTCACCGTATTCAGGTTTTCATTCAGAACATAAGCAATGTCAGAAAGACCCATCCCCTCAAAATATCGAAGAACGATAATGCTCTTGTACTTAGTGTCCAATCTTTTGATCATTTCTTCGAAGTTTAGATCAGCGAACGGCTCACCATGATCCTGAAGTTCCTCCATGTCCTTCGGGTCCAGATAGACAACCCTGCTGCGTTTTTTGAGATAGGTCATTGCTGTATTCACGACGATCCGATAAAACCAGGTTCCCATGTATTCAGGTTTTTTCAAAGAGTCCAACGCTTTCAGTGCTTTTATAACACTCTCATTCACCACGTCTTCTGCATCCCCCTGATCCTTTGTGAACGTATAAGCAAATCGGTATATGCTGTCAATATTTTCCGATATGTAGACCTCAAACTGCTCTTTTCTTGTCATTGTGCTACCTCCTTGTATTGATTAGACAATCCGGTCTCGTTAAAAAGTTTTTCCGACTTTAAAATTTTAATCCGCATAGCCAATCCAAGGATGGTTGAGACCTTTATAAACTAGCAGAGTCAATGAAGCTGTGACTTACGTACCGATGGATTCTTTTTAAACTTCTTAAATGATGATCCTCAGCTCTGTGCCATCTTTTGACTTAATATCCACAAGGGTCAGCCCCTTGTATTCCTTAAGAATATCAAATC
Organism: Bacillota bacterium; assembly: GCA_029239605.1. Lineage (GTDB taxonomy): Bacteria > Bacillota > Clostridia > Peptostreptococcales > Anaerovoracaceae > Anoxybacterium. The sequence continues at coordinate 1,637 of JARBUO010000229.1, forward strand.
CTTTCCTGAGCTCCTTAAAATCTATGCTGTCATAGTAAACACGCTGCTCTTCGGAAATATATTTTCTGGCTGCTGAAACGCCAAAGCCGCCAACCCCCAGCGCAGCTTTTACAAGCCACAGGGGGGCAGGAATCATATATCTCCTGCCCTCTCCTTCCCTGATATAAATCTTCAATCCCAATATTCCTTTCCTGCATCTACTTATTTGGTTCTTCATCTATTTATTATTTATTCGCTTGTCTGCAGGTATTCCTGCTTTCTGGTCCGCTGAATTTAGCCTAAGGATCAGTCGATGCTGATTTCCACAAATTCGCCTTTTGATGTTTTTACATCTACGATTTTGCCTTCCAGTCCGGAGTCGATTGCTTCCATAATCATTTTAATATCAATGCCTTCCTGTTCCGATACTCCTGGAATTTTAACGTTGTTGATGGCATTTCCAATGGACTTTAGAAAATTAACCGGGATATTAACATTCACCGTATCAGCCTCACCGCCTAAGACTTTGACTCGAAGCATCTTATCCCTGCGGCCTGTTACGGTGAGGGCTTGTTTTTCGCTGCTTCCATTGAGCGCCTCAATCAGCTCTGTTGCCTTGTCAGCATCAATCTTACCCTCTTCTACCATTTTTAATATTCTTTTGACTTCCTCTGTCATCTTATTCCTACTCCTTTTCAATATTTATTTTCTTTCATCATTGCCAGTGCAGCATCTGCTGTAATTTCGCCCTTTTCCAAGAGATCAATAATTTCATTCTGGTTCACCGAGGGCTTTTTCGAAATCGGATACCCCAATGCACTGATCACCTCATCAAGTTTTGCACGAACCGTCGGATAGGAGATCCCCATTTCTCGCTCCACATCCTTGATATTTCCCCTGCACATAACGAAAATTTCCATGAACTTTAGCTGATCCCCACTCAGATATTCAAACTTAGACAGTTCAAATTCATTCTCTATGGCAGTACCGCATTGATTGCATTTCAACTTAATTACTTTCAGCTTAGAACTGCATACGGGGCAATTTCCAATCACTTTGTAGGCCATATTCCCCACGCTCCTTTCCCATGTATCAAACATATCACCAATTCGAAAACAAATCAATATATTTTTTAATAAATTTAACAAATATATTAAAAAATTTAATATTATAATTAATTATATTAATATAATGACGCTCTTACGATTCACGCAAACCAAAATGTAAATAATGCCGCTTCAAAAACAATCAGGATTTCACTAACTGAGAGATTTTGAAACGGCATAATGTTTATGATTTAAGTATTGGTTTGTAAAATATGTGAGAAAAAAGAGAATCTGGCAGAAGTCAGTTCATCACAGCCGCTTTCCTACAATAGACTGGGGCCACTTTTCACGAACCTGCTCTTCTCCCTGGTAGTAGTCTACCTGATCTGCTTTCTGGTAGACTTGCTGCTCCGGAAGAATGTTAATTTTACCCGAATCTGGATATTCGCAGACATCCAGGCCTGAAACAGTTCGTAAATCAAGGTATTTACAGGGCTCATCAGTATGGTTGAAAAGCTGATGTGCGCCTTCCGGACCCGTTTCGAAAAATACAGTATCTCCTGCATGCAATTCCAGAAAATCTTTGGGGGTGCGCAGCATAGCGCTGCCGGTAAGAATCACAAAAAGCTCTTCTGAATTGCGGTGAAAATGATAGGGAAAAGAGAACTTCCCAGGCGCAAGGATTCGAATATCATATTTCATCTGCTTGGCTGCGGTATTCAAAAGAGGCTTTTTCCCTGTAAGCAAAGCAAAATCAAAG
>JARBUO010000230.1 GCA_029239605.1 Bacillota bacterium
TGTATTTCCGCAATTATTGACGCTTTTTGCATTATTATGGTCGTACAAACTGATTGGTAACAATAGTAAAAATAAGGTAAGATGTTACTAGTGGATTGCTATTATTAACAATTGGAGGCACTTACAAATGAAAAAAGTATTAATGCTCGTATTAATCATGATTTTGATAGTTGCACTTGCCAGCTGCAAGGGTGCTGGGGATATTGAAGGGTCTAGCGATACGATACCGCCGCCGGAAGAGATGCTGCCGATAGGAACTGTCAATGTAGACCTGATGGCAATGGGATTGCAAAGTGCCGAGGATAGCGATCGATTAACAGAATTAATTGATAAACTGCAACTTGGTATTGCAGCAAATCAGGATTGGCTAGCGGAGTATGTGAAGGAGTATGAGGGCAAAGAGTTGCCGTATCACCCCAATTTAGGGTTAAGCCAAGAGGAATATGATGAATATCTGAGATTATCGGATAATATTAAACTGTATCAGTCGGGAGATGGGATCATTTCCATTGAAAAAACCGGTGATGGGCAATATAAAATCAGCCAAATGGAAGGGCTGAGACTCATCGACAATATCATAATTGATCTTTCTGAGAATACTGTCTCTACAAATTATGGAACATGCAAATATAGTGGAGAGATAAAGGCATCGGATCAGCAAATTGCAACAGGAAGATGGAACGGGTACTCTTGGATTCTGGAGGATATGGCAGATGCCAGTAATTATCAATCCGTACAGTTCAATTTGGGTCAGATGGAAGATTCGAAAAAGATTATTATGTACTATCAGGTTAGATTGGCAAATGGGGAGAATCGGATAGATGATTTTGAAGTGATTCAATATTCTCTGTAACTTGATTAAATAAGAAAAGAAGGAAGAACCTATGAGTGTACTGATCGCAGTTTTAATCTTGATTCTGACCGCATTACTGATCTTAATTGCCCTGAAGGGCAAAGGAAAACCTATAACCCTGCTGGACCATGACGGCAAACCCTATGAAAATGGGATATCCACCCGGGAAGAGGTCTTAATTGGAGGCAAGAAGCAGTATTGCTTTATCGCAGGTGAAAATAAGTGCAACCCTGTTTTGCTGTTTCTGCACGGCGGCCCTGGTTCGCCGGAAGTGGGCATGCATAAATTTTTGCCAGGGGAACGGCTTGAGGAACGATTTACAGTCTGCTACTGGGAACAGCGTGGGTCGGGGCTTAGCTATGGGGCCCGGCTGGAAGGGGATCAAATGACATTGGAACTTTTGGTCAGCGATACGATTGAGCTGACCGAATATCTCATGAAACGATTTGATCAAAAACAGATTTACATAATGGGACATTCCTGGGGAACCTTCCTTGGCACAAAAGTAATCAGTGCAAAGCCGGAATATTATAAAGCCTATCTTGGCATTGGGCAGGTATCGGATCAATTGGAATCGGAAAGAGCAGCCTATGATTTTCTATTACAGCATGCAATCGAAATCAAAGATGAGAAAGCGGTAAAGAATTTAGAAAAGGAAGATCCAACTAAAGAAGATTTCCCGACAGATGAATATATGAGGTCAGCCCGCACGAAATATATGAACAAATTCGGTGTGGGTGTTAAACATGCTCAAAATTACAAGATGTCAGAACTGATAAAGGAAGTTTTCTTTTTTGAAGGCTATTCTGCTCTGGATTTTCTGAAATACGGATTGGGGAGCATGTTCTCCACGGACAAAATGTTTCACATTGTAACCGATGAGAATCTTATGGAAACGACGAATCAGTTCGACGTCCCGATCTATATTTTCCACGGGACATATGATCTGCAGGTGTCTTATACACTTGCATTACAATATTTTGAGCTGATGAAAGCTCCGGAAAAAGTTTTCTACTCTTTTGAGCATTCGGCCCATTCACCAAACTTCGAGGAGACGAAGCTGTTTTTAGAGATCGTTTTTTCATTACTTGATCGACACGAAAAATCAATGGGATTTCAGCAGGAAAATCTATGTGATTTCAGGGGTAAATAAATGCCGGGGCACTTTCTGCCTCGGCATTGCTATTTTTCCATGAGATGATGGCGGTGCCCCTTGCCGTAAAACTTCTTAGTTCGTTACAGCATCTGTTTTGCAGAGGTAACCGTAATCTCCAGAACCCTTGTTAAAAAGGAGAACTTCTCTTTCATCATATCGAATTCCGCGCCGGATTCCAAATACGTTGCAGTTCCCTCTAAGGCAAAGCCTGTTCCCTGATAATCGTTAAACCCCATGACATCTCTGCTTCCCAATGCAAGCTTAACGCGATTGTTCTCTTTCACATTTTTCTCCGTCTTTCTCATAGCGTAAGCAGGAATCAAAATTCTTTCATCCGGTGTTACCACAAGATAGGAATTCCAGGTGTTTACAATATGCGGTTCCTCTTTCCCCCAGGATACGATGGAAACGACACCTTCCTTTTTCAGTACTTCATAAAACTTTTCTGTAAGCATGTTACATAGCCTCCTCAGAACAATAATATATATTATAGATAACTGTTGTCTATATTTAATTTATCATGTGGACCACTGACTGTCAAGGAATAAAATATATTATAGATAATGTTTGTCGCCAATATTGACGGACAAGCCAGATTGCAGTACTATGATGAGAGACTTGCGTTTGAAAAGACCAGCTATTAAAAGTCAATAGCAAAAATAGAAAAGAACATTGAAAAATAAATATGGGAAAATGGGCACAACAAAAAGCCCCAAAGGGGGCGAGTCGAAGGAAACGACATTAAGACTTAGAAGGCGGAATCGTCTGATAAGGTCGGTTTTCCTTAAGGATTATGAAAATGATATTGCATAGCTTGCGTGAGATAGCGCCAACTGCTGTCAGATGGTGTTTACCCCGCGACCTGAGGGATTGATAGTATTCTGAAAGAATTGGATCACAGAAAGCAGCGCGGGTGGCCGCAAGCCATATGGCGCGACGTAGATAAGGGGATCCCCTTTTGGATATTTTGTTTTTCGTGCCGATGAACTCACCAGACTGTGATACTTTCACATCAAGCCCAGAAAAAGCCACCAGCTTGGCAGGGGAATCAAAGCGGTTGATATCACCGATCTCGCTAAGGATAATTGCCCCAAGGACATCCCCGATGCCGGGTATCGTAGTGATTACCGTACCGACTTGGTGCAGCAGCACAGAGATTTCCTTCTCCAGATTTTCAATCTGCGTTTCGAGAAATACAAGCTGTTCCACAAGCTGCTTAATCTGAAAAGAAAAGGCATCTTTTGCGAACGAGACACCGAACGAACTGGAGGCAACAGCTTTCAGCTGTTTTGCTTTCTCTTCCCCGAAACGTCCGCGACTTGCTTTCCTGAGCAGCGAAGTCAATTTGCGGCCAGAAAGCGTAAGCATTTCTTCGGGTGTCGGATACTTGAGAAGAATTTCCTTTGACGT
>JARBUO010000005.1 GCA_029239605.1 Bacillota bacterium
TTTTGCTGCAGCTCTAATTGACCGGCTGTGTAATCAAACATTGTTCTCCTACCTTCTTTCCTCTTAAAATCTGAAATAAGTAATGAATCAAGTGGTTGTTATGATAATATTTAAACAATCTCACGTTTCTTTATTTAAGCAAGGGCTATGCCAACAAAATGAGCATTCATTTTATCTTTATATAATTCCAAACAAAAACAAACTATTTCCAATCTATTTGATATAATATCTTTGAATTCTACAAATAACATTCCTGTTATATTGGAAAAAAGCACAAAAAAAAACGGTGTACACTTTGTGTACACCGTAAACTTTTTTTAACAGTCATTGTACATATATGTTAACAGTTAACAATTTAACAAGCAGTTCCCCTGCTCCCGTCCATTGCTTTTGTCTATCATATGTCAATCTTATATTTTTCAAGCTTTTTATAAAGCAGCGTTCTCGAAATATTCAGCATCCTGGCAGCTTTGCTCTTGTTCTGATCACAGAGCGCAAGGGTTTTTAGAATCGCTTCTTTTTCCAAACAGCTTTTCCGCTCGATCAGCGGCTTGCTGATATCCTCATAATCCGACATTCTGGGGTTGTAGACGACTTGCTTCTCCCGGTCTTCAAGATGATCTTCCACGGCAAAAGCTGACAGATCCAGCACATCCCTGCGAGATGCGTTGATCGCTCTTTCGATGAGATTTTGCAGTTCTCTTACATTGCCCGGCCAATCTTTATTTTGAAGGTAAGACCGTGCTTCTTTCGTAATGCCTTTAATATTTCTCCCCATCTGCTTATTCAGCTTTTGAATAAAGGTTTCTGTAAGCAGCGGAATATCCTCTCTTCTCTTTCTGAGTGGAGGAATAGAAATGGTCATGATATTGAGCCGATAGTACAGATCTTCGCGAAACATACCTTCCCGAATCATTTCCTGAAGAGAAACATTGGTGGCTGCGATGACACGAGCATCGACAGTAATACTTTCACTGGTCCCCAGGCGTTCAATTTCTTTTTCCTGAAGAACACGAAGGAGCTTGGGCTGCATGGATAAGTGAAGGTGGTTGATTTCATCCAGAAAAATGGAACCAAGATGTGCTTTTTCAAACTTGCCGCGTTTTCCGCCCTTTTTACCTCCGGTAAAGGTACCTTCTTCATATCCAAAAAACTCTGATTCCAGCAAATTTTCCGGTATGGCAGAGCAATTCACTTTTACAAAAGGAAATATACTTCTTGTACTGCAGCTATGTATGGAATGGGCAACAAGTTCTTTTCCGGTTCCGGTTTCTCCTTTGATCAACACTGTGGAATTGGAGGAACCGGCAAAATAGATTTGCTCCTTCAGGCGCTTAATGGCATCGCTCTCCCCTATGATATCCTCAACACAGTACCTGGCCCCGCTGCGCCTTTTTAATTCCCCTTTCAGGAATTCATATTCCGCTGTAATTGACTCCATTTTTTCCAGGAAAGCATAGGCCTGGTCCACGCTCAGAAAGCTTGAAGAGATAAAACATCCGACGACTTCATCACCATTAAAGATGGGCATGTAAGTCATAATACCCGGCAAATCTTTGCCGTTCTTTGTTTTGATAAAAACGTCACCGCTGACGGCTTTTCCGGTTTTGATAGCGGTAATCGCCCGCGATCCTTCAATGAGATCATGGTTAAAGCTGCCGATGGCAGTTTCCCGCGGAATACCCGTATCTTCTTCCCAGCGTTTATTCACATAAACGTATTTCGCATACTTATCCGTGACAGCTATAATTCCAGCCTGCTCAAAGATCAGTTCTACGCACTTTTCAGGTAAAATGGCCATGACGTTCACCCCACAACAATAAAAGTTAACCGCCGATGAAATAACATTGCTGTTGCCAGTCACAGTTATCTTACTATGAAAAATCCGTTATTGCAATGCGAACTTTATTCATCGCGCTGTGCATTCTTCTCCAATGATCGCCTTGATAATTTGTCTTCCATTGATTTCAAACGCTTCCAGCGGCTGCTGATTTTGTATCATATTGTGCCAATATTCTTCCTGATATTCCTGATAGATTTCTTCTTCCGTCATTCCCCTGTCATATCGGTTTACGATAAAGTCCCTGCATTCGTCTGCCGCCGCTTTGGCAAAAGTCCAATAATCCTCTTTAAAGGGATCCGATATGCTTCCGTAATGAGGCACAATGATACGATCCGGCCCAAGCTGCCGTCCTTTTTCGATGGAACGAATCGTGTTGCGGTATCCCTTCAACATCGCCATCATGATTTCACCTTGGGGCGTGAGGCATCCCATTGTTTCTGCTGAAAACAAGATCCTTTTCTCAGTGAGATAGAAGCTGAGCGAACAATCTGTATGGCCGGGGGTTTCCATCACCTGCAGAGTAAGACCGCCAAGGTTTATGAGATCCCCTTCCCGGGCTACATGATCTACTAAAATATTTGCTTCATCGTATGAAACCCTGATATCTTCCGGTTCCAAACCGTATTCAGCAAGCTGCGGGGATTTGCGATACATTTCACCTGCAGTCATGGACAGGTCCCGTATTACATTCCTTGCACTCTGTTTCCTGAGAACATTTTGCGCGTGCTGCGCTCCGGTCGAAACAGCACAGGGCCACGCTTTCTTCAGGTAAGGAAGTCCTCCCATGTGGTCATAATGACTGTGCGTTAATAGGATATAGTTCAGTTCTCGATCACCAAGCACCTGCCGTATGTTTTTTACAAGACGGTCACCGCAAAAGGCCATTCCGCAATCAAGAACAGCGGTCTTTTCCTGTCCCATAATGAGAATTACTTCCCCTCCGGGGCCGGCGGTAACCCGCTTTATTCCATCAGGGTATTGAAATCGTTCCGCAAGCTGGATCATTCTGTCACTCCTTTATCGCTTTTCTGCTCTCCTTAATTTCCCCGGCGGTGAAAACCGCAAGCCCGATCCAAATCAAGGCGAAGGTAACCATCTGAGCACCTTCAAATTTCTCATGATACAGGAAAATGCCGAGGAGCAAAGTCAGAGACGGTGAAATGTATTCCGTTACCCCCAGTGTTATCAGACTTACACGATTGGCGGCCATGGCAAATAAGAGCAGCGGTGTTCCTGTCAAAACTCCTGCCAGCGCCAGCAAGCCCCATTGATATGGTTCAGCAGTTGTGAAGGCTCCCTTTCCGGTTATTTCGTAATAAAGAATCATTCCAAAGGCAAATGGTACCAAAAACATGGTCTCGTACAGCAATGCAAGCACTGCATCAAGCTGATATCTTTTTTTGATCGCTGCATAGGTGGCAAAGGATATAGCAAGGGTCAGCGCAATGCCTGGGATCTGCCTGTAATACACCAGTATTACGGCAACTCCAGCACAGGCAAAGAGAAAGGCCGCCATTTTGTAAGCGTTTAACCGTTCCTTGAAAAAGGCCACACCAAAGATTCCTACAATCAGAGGTTCTATGTAATACCCAATACTGGTCTGGATCAAATAGCCGCTATTCACTGCCCAGATGTAGATTCCCCAATTTAAGGAGATCAACAGCCCTGCAAAAAAGAAGGTGCCTATAATCCCCTTTCGCTTCAGCGGCTCCAGCAGTCCCTGGCGTTTATAAATGCACAGCCCCAAGAACAGTGCATAAAAGAATGCAAGGAGGATCCGATAGAAGAGAATCAGAATGGGGTCGATGGCCTCAAGTGATTTCCAGTAGATCGGAAGAATTCCCCACAAGACAGCGCAGAGAATTGCAAATGCCGCACCTTGTCTGCTTCTAAGACGAAAAAAATTACGAATTCCGGAAAAGCTCCGGGACCTGGGGTCCTTTCTTTCAGCAGCATGATGGAAAGAGGCGGTATCATTTCTTTCGTGAGCATTGTTGAAAGAGGCGGAAGAATGCTCCGCCTCTTGAATTTTAATATATTTTTTCTTTTTTCTTTGACTCAATTTTTATTACACCAGCGTTTCTGTAAGTAATTGATTGTTGATGGCTTCTCCCGGGGGCACAATGGGTGCTACATTTTCATCAATAAAAATTTCGCATGCAATGACCGTTCCCCGGCCGGATTTCTTTGCTTCTTCCAAGGCTCGGATCAGCTCATCCCGTTCTCTTACGAGACATCCGTCAAGACCAAATGCTGATGCAAGTTTATCATATTCTATGACGTCAGGCAAGTCTGTGGCGGAATATCTTTGTTCAAAGAACAATTTCTGCCATTGCCGAACCATTCCAAGGGTATGATTTTTCACGATAATGGAAATAATCGGCAGCTTTTGAGCTGATACGGTAGCGAGCTCATTGAGGTTCATACGAAAGCTTCCATCACCGCTGATATGCACCACTCGTTTGTCTGGATTTCCGATCTGCGCGCCGATTGCAGCGCCTAATCCGAAACCCATGGTGCCCAAACCTCCGGACGAGATGAATGTTCTCGGCTTTCTGAAAGGCCACTTCTGAGCAGTCCACATCTGGTGCTGTCCAACATCCGTGGCTAGGATCACGTCATCACCAAGAACCTCGTTAATGATTTCGAAAAGATTATCGGGTCCAAGCGTGGTTTTGTTTTCTTTCTTCGTCTTTTTCCACGTATCAATCCGTTCATTCCATTCTTTTCGTTCAGTCTTCTGAATGAGTGGAAGCAACGCCTGCAGTGCGCTTTTCACATCACAACGGACGCAGTAGTCATACCTCATATTTTTTCCAAACTCAGCAGGGTCAATATCGATATGTATGATCTTCGCCCCTCGGGCAAAGCGTGCCGTATCACCGGTAACCCGGTCGCTGAATCGTGCTCCCACAGCGATAATCAAGTCACTGTGGTGAACAGCCATATTCGCTTCTTTCTGTCCGTGCATCCCGACCATTCCCAAAGAAAGCGGATCTCTTCTGTCAAAGGACCCCATACTCATCAGCGTCGTAATAACCGGCAGATCAGACGCATGGGCCAGCTCAGTCAGTTCCTCCGATGCGTCAGCAATGATCACACCGCCTCCCGCATAGATGACAGGCTTTTCTGCCGCATTGATTTCATCTGCAATGGAGCGGATCAAATCCATATCGGCAGGAGGGCAGCAGCGCTCAATCTCCATGGGAAGACTTGGTTCATATTCTCCAAGCTCTACCATAAGATTTTTCGGAACATCAACCAGCACCGGACCAGGCCGGCCGCTGGCGGCGATTCGAAAAGCATTTCTGATATTGGGTGCAAGTTCCTCGACCGTTCGGCAGAAAAAACTGTGCTTTGTAATCGGCAATGTAACGCCGACAATATCTACTTCCTGAAAGGAATCTTTTCCGATGAGATTAATAGGGACCTGACCGGTAATGACCACCATCGGACTGGAATCCATATATGCGGTGGCAATTCCTGTAACGGTATTCGTTGCCCCCGGACCGCTGGTTGCAAAGCAGACACCTACTTTTCCAGTGGATCTGGCATAACCGTCCGCGGCATGGGTTGCCCCCTGCTCATGGCTGGTTAAGATATGTTTGATTCTGTCCTGATAATCGTATAAAGCGTCATAGAGGGGCATGATCTGACCGCCCGGATAACCGAAAATGGTATCAACCTTCTGCTCCAAAAGGCATTCCATTATTATTTTAGATCCCTTTAACTGCATACTCTCACCTATTTCTATTCCTTATTTTTATGATTCAGCATATCAGGAATACAATGTGATATTCCCTGTTTATTTCCCGTCGTTCCAGGAATACATCTTTCTCAGTTCTTTTCCGACTTTTTCAAGTTCATGCTCAGCATGGATTCTTCTGGAAGCCAGGAAGTGCGGACGTCCGACTTTGTTTTCTGTGATCCAGTTTCTTGCAAAGGTTCCGTCCTGTATTTCTGTCAGCACTTTCTTCATCTCTTTTTTCGTGTCTTCTTTGATCATTCTCTTTCCGGTCTCGTAATCGCCGTATTCAGCAGTATCGGAGATGGAATATCTCATATAAGAGAATCCGCCCTGATAGATCAAATCTACGATGAGTTTCATTTCATGGATGCATTCAAAATATGCGTTTTCAGGGTCATAACCAGCTTCTACAAGGGTTTCAAAGCCTGCCTCCATCAATGCGGTTACGCCGCCGCAAAGAACGGCCTGTTCTCCGAACAGATCGGTCTCAGTCTCCTGTCTGAAGGTAGTTTCCAGAACACCTGCTCTGGAGCCGCCGATTCCTGCAGCATAAGCAAGGCCGATTTCAGTCGCTTTTCCGGAAGCGTTCTGATGAACAGCGATGAGACAAGGTACACCTTTTCCTGCAACGTATTCGCTTCTTACGGTATGTCCCGGTCCCTTAGGCGCGATCATGATGACATCAACATCTGCCGGCGGTACTATCTGAAGGAAATGAATATTAAATCCGTGGGCGAATGCAAGGACCTTGCCTTCCGTCAAGTACGGCATGATGCTGGTATGATAAATGTCCGCCTGTTTTTCGTCGGGTACAAGAATCATAATCAGATCCGCAGCCTTTGCTGCATCAGCAACAGTCGCCACCTTAAGTCCAACAGCTTCAGCCTGAGCCCAGGACTTGCTTCCTTCATAAAGACCGACAACAACATCGACTCCACTTTCCTTAAGGTTGAGTGCGTGAGCATGTCCCTGGCTGCCATAGCCAATTATTGCAACGGTTTTACCGTCTAACAATCCGAGGTTACAGTCACCCTGATAATAAATTTTTGCCATTTTAAATTCACTCCTTTTGTATATTCAAGATAATTTTTGTCCGATTAATTTGTTGTACCATCACAATTTTTTGTGTTAAAAATTAGATATTAATATATTGTACTACTAGGTCTCCGGTCAGTCAAGGTAAAACGAGGAAATAATTGTACAGCAAAAAGGAATTGCAGGTCGATTAACTCCTTACAATTCCTTTTTGTCATCATATGGGATTTTTAATACAGCGTTCAAAGGTTGGTGCTTCTTGCAGCCTTCCATTAGAAGAGGCCGAAAAAGCCACCGCCATCCTTTCCGCAGCCCTGATTATTCTGGAACAGGAAGAAGATCAGGATCAGAATAAGTAACCAGCCGCCGCCGAAGCCGTTGTTGTCACAGCATTCGTCTCTGCAACCACCGCCGCCGAAGCCACCCAGGCCGCCGAAGCCGCCAAATATGTTTGTTCCGCCGCAAAGCAAGAATACGATGAGCAGGATTGGGAGCCATTCTCCCCAGCCCGACTCGTTTTCTCTGTCGCAATCACAGTCATCATATCTGTCCTTATCAAAACAGCGATCCCTGTCAATGCTTTGTTTTAATTCATCGCCCACCTTATACACCTCCATGGAAAGACATTACAATTTCTATATAATATGTGGCGATCTATATTTTGGTTCCTTGCCTGCTGCCAGTACTTTAACACCTAAGTTCTTAAATTGCCGCCGGGTAATGCCAAGTTTCAGGAGTTACAGATTACTAGCGAATTTTTTCAATTAAAGCCTGCATATCATCGGGAAGCGGTGCTTCCATTTCCACAAAAGCCCCTGTTACAGGATGACGGAAGGACAGATACCTGGCATGGAGTGCCTGCCTTTCGATGAGCCATACAGAAGCCTCTCCGTAAAGTACGTCCCCAACCACCGGATGACCGATATGGGACATATGCACACGGATCTGATGCGTACGTCCGGTTTCCAAAAGCAGTTCCACCAGAGTATATCCCCGTGCAAAACGTTCCAGAACCCTATAATGAGTCACAGAGGGGTATCCCTCTTCTTTGACGGCTCTCTTCACCCGATCCTCATGTTCCTTGTCAATAGGAAGATCTACCGTTCCCTCTTCCTCTTGGATGATGCCTTTCACAACAGCAACATATTTTTTCACCACAGTATTCTCAATCATCTGCTTTTGCATATCGTCCTGACAGTGAGAATTCTTGGCAACGATCAGGAGTCCGGAGGTATCCATATCCAACCGGTTGATAAACCGTATTTTGAAGTTTTTCTTATTTTCCAGCATATAGTTCATAATGCCGTTTGCCAGCGTCCTGCAGGGATGGCCTTTGGTAGGATGCACCACGTAACCGGGCTGTTTGTTGACAATGAGAAGATCTTCATCTTCATAAACCACAGAAATCGGAATCTGCTCAGGCTCAAAATGACTGTTTTCCTGCGGCAGTTCAACGGTTATAAAATCACCGATGTTGCCCGTTGCATACATTTTAACCGGGCTGCCGTTAAGCCTGACATACTCTCCGGCCTTCAGTTTGTTCATCAGTCGGGTGGAAAACCCAAAATTACGTTTTAAGAGCTCCTTAATGCGGAGCTCAGTTTCATTTTCCTTTATTATATATTCAAATTTGTTTGCTTGACTCATCTTGTTTGTTCATTTCCTTACTTTTATAGATTGGTTCTCTTTCTGCCTTTTTAGAGAAATTTGCTCTTGACCTTATTCCAGAAATCATAGTTTTCAAACCGGAGGAGTTTGACGATGGATTCTGAGAACTCCAGCAGGATTTCGTCCGGCCCGACATGGAGATACTCCATTCCATCCGGCACGATTAACAACCCCCGTTCCCCATTATATTCGGGGTTGATCCGAATGGACAAATCGGGCGGCAGAATGATGCTTGATGTAAAAGACCGGTACGCTGTTGTATTCATAGGTGCCAAAGGAGTCAGCTGCAACAGTGTCAGTCTGGGGTCAACAATGCTTCCCCCAAGAGAATAATTGTAAGCGGTACTTCCTGCGGGGGTTGAAACCAGCACGCCGTCTCCACTGAATCGTTCAATAAAACTCTCACCGATGGAAATATTTAAATGGATCGCTCTGGACCGTTCTCCCTTGATAAGGATTTCATTCAGGCCTTTATAGACAAATCTTTGATTTCCGACAGTAACCTCTGCCTTTACGGTTTTCAGATGCTGGATCTCATATCTTCCCTGCTTATACCGAAAGATGAATTCGTCCAGCCCGTCGGGATGAAGCTCCTGAAAAAATCCAAGATGCCCTGTATTGATTCCGATAAAAGGAATCTCCGGGAAATCGTATTTATGCAGTGTTTCTAAAAAGGAGCCGTCTCCGCCGATGCAGATGATCAGTTCCGCATTGGGATCAAATTCCCGCGGAACGACGAAATCACTTTTTTCCAGTTTCCGTCTGAGCAGTTTCTTAGTTTCTCTGGACAATACGGTATCGTTTGCAAAAACATTGATGATTTTCATCAGCGTTTTCCTCCTCATCTCAACAAAACCAGCTTTGATACTTCCACCAGGGAACCTAACCACCTGCGGAATCCATTGTCTGAAATTCAAATTCAGAAAGAGCAATCGGGGCAGAACTGCTCCGCCCCGATCTATTTTACACCAGTTTTTCTATTTCCACAATGAGCTTTTCAAAAGCGTCCATGGCTTGCGCAATCGGTGCCGGACTGCTCATATCTACCCCGGCTATCTTCAGCAGTTCAATGGGGTAATTGCTTTCTCCCGTCTTCAGGAACTCAATGTAGGCATCTCTGGCCGGTGTTCCTTCTTTCAGAATCTTATCCGAAATAGCCGAAGCAGCAGAATATCCGGTGGCATATTTATAGACATAGAATGCTCTGTAAAAATGAGGAATTCTCGCCCATTCCATGGCAATATACGGATCATAGGATACCTTGTCTCCGAAGTACTTCCTGTTTAATTTGTCATACGCTTCACTGAGCCACTCCGCCGTAAGAACCTCACCCTTTTCTACTGCTTCATGGGTCAGCTTTTCAAATTCCGCGAACATGGTTTGACGGAACAGGGTGGTTCTGAATTCTTCAATATGAAGATTCAACAGATACTTTTTCTCTTCCGGATCTTTGCAGGTGTCAAGAAGGTGATGCATCAACAGGGATTCATTCACCGTAGAGGCAACCTCCGCTGTGAAAATGGAATGCCCTCCATAAACAAAAGGCTGGTTCTGCCTTGTGTAATAAGAATGCATGGAATGCCCCATCTCATGAACCAATGTAAATACATCCTTCAGCTTCCCGTTATAGTTCATTAAAATATACGGCATACTGTCATAGCTGCCGAAGGAGTAAGCACCGCTGGTCTTGCCTTCATTTTCGTAGACATCCACCCAGCCTGCTTCGATCCCGTGGTTCATCTTTTCCAGATAGCTTTCTCCAAGAGGAGCAAGCCCTTCTCTCATCATATCCAGCGCCTTCTCATATGGGATTACCGCCTTTGGCATCTCCACCAGAGGAACATACATATCATACATGTGAACTTCATCCACGCCCAGCATCTTTTTTCTGACTTCCACATAACGGTGAAGAAGATCCAGTCTGCTGTTGACCGTATCAATGAGATTATCATATACGGAAGCTGGGATGTTATCGCCGGAAAGGGCTGCATCTCTCGCTGATCCGTACTTCCTGATTCTTGCTGTAATCACATCTGTCTTCGTATTATAGTTGTAGGTTGACGCAAGGGTATTTTTCAGGTTGTCATAAGCCTGATACATATGCTCGTACGCATCCTTGCGAACCCTTCTGCTGTGAGACTCCATAAACCCGATGTATCTTCCGTGGGTAACCTCAACTTCATCTCCGTCTTCATCCATGATGGTTCCGAATTTAATGTCGGCATTATTGAGCATACCGAAGATATCGTTGGTAGCGCCAGCAATTTCACTGAATTGCGCCATGAGATTTTCCTCATCCTTGGAGAGTACATGGGCCTTCTCCCGCAGCAGCTCATTGATGGCATGCTCGTAGAGTTTGAGGCCCGGCTCAGCTTCAATAAAGCCCTTCAGCTTTTCCTCCGGAATTTTAAGCAGCTCCGGTGTAAAAAATGACAGGTATGAGGACGTCTTTGCTATGAGCGTTCCTGATTTGTCACTCATAGCCTGATATTTATTGATTCTGTTGTCCTCATCCTTTTTCATTCTTGCGTAGACATAAATTTTCTCTAAAATCAGCCAGATATTATCTTTCTTCTGCAGGGCTTCCAGTAAAACCTGTGGACTTTCTCCCAATCTGCCGGAATAGGACACAAAGTCCTTTGCCTTATCTTCTACCGTTTTATAATCAACTTTCCATTGCTCTTCATCGGCATACATCTCCTCGATTTTCCATTTGTACTTCGAATCGATCTGATCTCTTGTCTTGATTTCTTTTCCCATGCCAAAACTCCTTATATTTTATATTTGTTCGCAGGAATTCCTGCTGAAGGAGAGAACCAAATTCTGTATTTTGCGATTCTCTCTTTTCTTATTTTTTTATTTACATTTTATCCTTTATTCATTAATATTATTATAGCAACAGTGCAAACCGCAGCTCCGGTTTGCTTCCTATCGCTACAATGAATGCATTCGGTATAAAATATTTCGTTTCGTGTGATTTTATTTCATTTGCTGCATTGGTTATAGTATCAGTGGAAACCGCAGTTTTGGTTTGCAGTACACTGCAACAATCAATGCATTCGAATAACTACATAGTTAATTATAACCAGAAAATGGTTTTACTTCAACAAGGAAAGGACACTTAATTTTTATGGATAACCGACCGATAGGGTTTTTCGATTCGGGCCTTGGCGGACTCACCTGCATACCCTATTTAATGAAAGCACTGCCAAAAGAGAAAATTGTATATTTCGGAGATACCGCCCGAACTCCATATGGTTCCAAAGCACCATCCACCATTCGTCTTTTCTCCATGCAAATTGCCGATTTCTTAGTAAAAGAAAACGTCAAAATGATCGTCATTGCATGCAACACGGTAAGTTCTACCTGTCTCGAAGAGCTGCAGCAAAAATACCCATCCATTCCCATTGTAGGAATTATTGGACCTACTGCAGAGGTTGTTGCTGGTTCGTGCAGTCAGAAAGATGAAATTGGAATTATTGGAACAAAAGTTACAATTAAGAGCAAAGCTTATGAAGATCTGATCCACCAGCTGAATCCCGATCTCAATTTATATGCAACCCCCTGCCCTACCTTTGTACCTCTTATTGAGGAGGGGATCATACAAAACGAGATTATGGATCTTTCCATTAAGTATTATTTAGATCATTTTATCGCATACAACAAGATTAACACGTTGGTTCTTGGCTGTACCCACTACCCTCTGATCAGGAGAAATATTGAAAAGATCTACCCACACTTGCGAATCATCAATCCGTCAGAAGAAATTATACAGCACATAAAAGAACAGCTTGTGAAAAATGACCTCCTTTCAGAAGAATCGGTTTTTGACAACACATTCTATGCAAGCGACTTATCCGAAAACTTTGTAAACATGATTAATCGTATCTTTGAAAATTCAGAGTTCAAGGTTGCTTTTAAAAGCTTTGACCTTGATACCTACAAATGAGGTGATTGAAATGGATTTTGACGAACTTATGGAACAACTGGAAATCGAAACACTGGATGATTTCCGGGACTTTGAACATTTTGCCTCTTTGACAGAATGTGATGAAGAGATTCCCTATGAAACGTTTTATAGAATTCTGGCAGATGTCGATACGGAAACACTGGTTGATATGACAGACAATTATTTTGAAGACATTCTTCAGGGAATGCCCGATGACGGCATTGATGTATATACCCTTCTTGGCACCGTCAAACAGGCTTTGATCGGTTTGGCCAAAAACGCTACAACCAGAGAGGAACGAGTCGCCTATGTTGATGAGCTGTATAAATTCAGGAATTGGTATATCTTTGACAGTGTTGTTCACTTGCGGCGTTTGAAGGACAATGCCAAACGCGATGCAACCGTCAGCGAAGCACTGTCGCTATACCGGCTTGAAAAGCTCAACGAAGAGCAATACCAATATGACTTCTCAGACAGTCTGGACTATGAAATCGATGAATATGCGATCTCCTTTGATGCGGAACTGGATGAGGAGTATGATGAAATCGATGAGGAAGACGACGAGCTTTATGAGGATGGCCTTATCGATAAAAACTTTCCGGTAATTGACGGAGAGTCCTATGATGATGAGGAAGACTATTAAACGAATAAGAACTCCATGATACATCTGCATCTTTGGGACATCAGATATTGGGCTGCTTTTTGCGGCTGATCTCGGAGGGGATTATGAAATCAGGATTCGTTTCAGAAATCAGAACAGGTACCATTATTGTTAATGGATATGCGACCCAGGGCCTCACCCAGGAGATGCTGAACTTCTGGGCAGAGGACTTAACCTATGTTACCTATTACAGCTACGGCTTCAATGCGCAGGGGGATCTGATTCCACTCAACGATACAGCCCTACTCCAATATGCCTACAACAGCGGTGTTGGACCTTTGATGGCTCTGACCCCCTATAATGAATACGGTGAGTACAGCTATGATTTGACCCGTATCGTTTTTACAGATCCCAATGCCAGAGATCGGCTGATCAACAATATCGTCCTGAATGTTCTTGGGAAAAAATACTTCGGAATGGTGTTCAATTTCGGATATATCGCGCCTCAGGACAGAGAACAATTTGTGGTAACCGTCTCAAAGGCCGCAGCCCGCCTGAATAGCATGGGTGCCCTGGTAATGGTTTCCATTACACCGGGAATCAATGACATGGGGATCGATTATGCAGCCCTGAACAAAGCTGCTAATTTTATTGAACTCAAAGCCTTTCGTCAGGCTGCCGGAAGCGAGACCCCTGGTCCGTTGTCATCCGCAGATGGAATCTATAATTTTCTGGCATTTAACACCGTGTTAGATACCCGTAAGGTGCTTCTTGGCATCTCCAATTATGGCTACGATTGGGCGATTCCTTCTCCGGAAAACTATCTGCCGGCGCAAATGCTTTCCAATGATGATGCCGAGCGGCAAGCAAAAGAGCTAGGTGCTGTCATCCAATATGACGACCGGGCAAAGGCTCCGTTTTACCTTTATCATGACGTGGCCGGTATTCAACATATCGTCTGGTTTGAAAATGAAGAGAGCATAAAATCCAAGCTGCAACTCGTAGATGAGTTTGATCTGGGCGGCATCAGTATCTGGACCATCATGTCACCCTTCCCTGCTGGAACCAGAGCAATCAGGGATTCAGCCCGTGTCCTTAAAGTAAAGGTGTGAAAGGAGAAATGTTATGGAACTTTTCATCAGACAAGCATCACTGAACGATCTCGCTCGGCTGAATGAGATTGAACAAATCTGCTTTCCGCCACAGGAAGCAGCTTCGCTAAAAGCGCTGGAGTCAAGACTTAAAGTTTACGGAGACAGCTTCCTGCTTGCAGAACTTGACGGCGTGATCATCGGCTTTGTTAACGGAAGCATTATTGATGACAAAGTCATTCACGATGAGCATTACAGCGATACCTCCTATCATGATCCAGATGGAGCTTATCAAAGTATTTTTGGTCTTTGCATGCTGCCTGAATACAGAAAAAGCGGATATGCATCTTCACTCGTAAAGGCCTTGACCAAGTCCGCAGAGAAAGCAGGCAGAAAAGGATTGACCCTGTGCTGCAAAGAGGAAAAGATCAAGTACTATGAAAAGCTTGGATTCGTTAGCCATGGAAAATCAGCCTCAGAGCACGGAAGTGCTGTATGGTATAATATGATACTTGAATTGAATGAAACAGTTTAACATCCGGCATAATTGAACGAATCAGTTCAACATCCGTTCTATAAAATTTTTGAGCAAGCATTGCTCAGTTCCTGTCTAAACAAAAATCACCATTCCTCCCCGTGTGAGAAATGGTGATTTTTTATCTTGCTATTAATTAATATCGAGATATTTCTTTACATATTCCACGTCAGATGGAGTATCGATATACAGCGTCCCTCTCTTCTGCCTAGTCTCTCTACCCTTCCCCGTGACAAGCACAATGGTATTGTCATCAGCATTGATAATCGCTTCCCGGATCGCTTCCTCACGGTCAGGTATAATGGCGTAGCTGCATTCCTGCTTCTCAACATGCTGCGCAATCTCTTCGCAGATTTTCAGCAGTGGTTCCTCTCCGGCATCCTCTTCCGTGATATAAACCTGATCAGAATATCTTCCCGCAATTTCCCCCAGTTCCTGCCTGCGCCGCAATGCCTTTTTTCCAGGGCAGCCGAACACAATGGTAATTTTCTTGTCAGGATACTCTTTCTTCGTGGACTGAAATAAGGTTTCAAAACTCATTTTATTATGGGCATAGTCTACGATAACCTGAACCTTCTTTTTCTTTCCGGTATAGACTTCCATTCTGCCGCTGACTCTTGCCTTTTTCAGGCCGGATGCAACAAAGTTCATGGGAATTCCCAGGCAATAGGAGATAGAAATCGCTGCCAGGGCATTTTGAACGTTGAAAAGTCCTGCCATGGTAATCTTGAATTCCTTTTCAAAATCCTTATCCAGGTTCTTGGTTCTCACCTTAAAGCTGATATTTTTACCGGATTTTATAATATCATAGCCGAAGATATCCGCTCTTTCATCAAGCCCAAACGTAACGACGTTAGGGCTGGCTTCAGAAGCTTTTAAAATTCTGTCGATCTGATCGCTGTTGATATTCACGCAAGCATTTTGACACTGGCTGAAAAGCCTTAGCTTTGATTCCAGATAATCCTCAAAACTGCTGTGTTCCACATCACTGATGTGATCTTCACCGATGTTCAGAAAACAGCCTACTGTAAAAGTCACACCCAGGGTGCGGTCATATTTCAGTGCCTGGCTGGAAACTTCCATGCTGAGATATTCGATTCCGCTCTGAACGGCATTATTGAAGTGCTTGTGCAGCTCCATAGCCTCTGGTGTCGTCAGATGGGATTCCTCATTAATGATCCCATCATAGTTATCGATTCCGGAAATAATTGCACTGATTGGTTTCTTTTTCTCTCTCAGATACTCGTCCAGAATAAACTTCATAAAATAAGCTGTTGTGGACTTTCCCTTGGTCCCTGTGATACCTACTGTTTTTAAGTCCTTCCAAATCTGATTATAAAAATAATCTGCGATCAGGGCCATAGTCTTTCGGATGTCAGTCACAAGGATGCAGGAAATGCCATCCTCCGGCATTTCTTCATCAGAAAGCTGATACCTCGTCTCGCTGATATAACAGACTGCTCCATCCCTGACTGCTGCCTTTAGATACTCTGAAGAAAAATGGCTTCCCTTGCAGACGAACAGCGTGTCCCGCTGTATTTCCTTTGAGTTAAAGGAGATATACTGAATCTGCCGATCTCTGTGCCCCTCTTTTATATCGCAATGCTTTACCAACTGATGCTTGTCCAGTAACTGGTAATATTCTATAATGCTGTGCTTTGTCGTATCCATCGTTTTTCTCCTGTTCTTCTCATTCAACCACCCTACATTCAATCAGCCTTCCTTTATTTTCCCGCCGCAGGACAAAATTGACTGCACCGTCAGGATATCCATGGCGTCTATGTAATAAGGCGGCAGCTTATATTGCTCCTTGAAACAGGACAGCTCAGTACACGCTAAGATTGCCGCATCACAAGCTTCCTTCCTCAATTCCTCCTGAATGGTCAGAAAATCAGCAAAGTCAATTTCTCCTCCGTTTTTGATTCCGTCGTAAATTAATTTCATCACTAGCTTTTGTGATTGCTCACCAGGAACGACAGGTGTAAGCCCTGCTTTTTGAAGTTCCTTCTGATACAAACCTGTATTTATGGTACCGTCCGTGGCCAGAATACCAATCTTTACGTCCTTCTTAGGAAAAAAACCGGCAATATGCGCTGCTGTTTCACGGATCATGTTAATGATCGGCACTGAAATTTCTTCCTGCAGACGGTCCGCCAGCACGTGAGAGGTATTGCAAGGAATTGCAATCACTCCTGCGCCGTTTGCTTCCAGTGTCAGTGCATCTTTAAGAAGCAGCTGAAACAGTTCTTCTGTCCGGCCTTCCATGATTGCTCTTGTCCGGTCCGGCATCGTTGCATGGCTAAGGATCATCATATCCAGATGCTCCTGATCGCAGCGTGCGTCTGTTTTTTCTATAATCATTTTGTAAAAAAGTTGTGTTGCCAGAGGTCCCATGCCACCCAGAACACCCAGTACTTTTTTCGCTTCGCTCCCCATGATTCCAGTCCCCCAGTTATTTCTGCTTTCCAAGATACTTCCTGTACTTATAATAATGTCCCAATTGAGATTTATATAACCTCAACTTTCTCATAAAACCGGAATCCGCGGAATAAAACAGCGGGTTTACAACCTTGCCTTCCCGGATCAACTCTTTCATGGCACTCCGATATGCTTCCGGCGTAATATAGCGGAAAGCGACTCCCTTAGGTACGACCATCCAGAGAGACTGCTCTGTTATGATCTTCGTTTCCACAGGATTCTCAAAGATATAATCCTCTACCAGATATTTAGCAATATTCTGTCCTGCACCGGTAACATAGTAGTTGCTTCTTCCCTGCCTTGTATTGATTTCAAAGACTTTATACTTACCGTCGCGCTGATCGAATTTAATGTCAAAATTAGAGAAACCGATATAATTCATGTCCTCCAGCAATTTTTTAAAGCGGGCAGCAAGCTCCTCGTTGTGTTCCGTAATAATTACCGCATGGTTTCCGATCCCATGGGGCGTATGCTCTTCCAGGAGCACATGGCCAAGAGACATCAGGCGAACCTGACCGTTCCGATCGGAATAATTGGTTAGCACGCGCATATAGGTGTCATCTCCGGGAATGAAATCCTGGATGATGATGGAATCTTCATAGCCCGCACCGTAAATATCATCCAAAATGCTGTAAAGCTCCTTTAAATCATCCGCTTTATATACTTTTTTCTGGGTTGCAAACGGATGCCTCCAATACGCAATCCCATTTGACGGTTTCACAATATAGGGCGCCTCAAAAGGAAGTTCGAATTGATGTCCCAGATCCTTTTTATGCACGAAGGTATTGGGATAATCAACCCCTGCTTCCTGACACATCTCGTAAAACTTTTCCTTGTGGATCAGATTGTTCATCATATCAATGTCGATATAGGGTGCAATGACATTTTCGGGGAACTTGTCCTTATTTTCGCTGAGAAGCTGGACATAACTGTCACCGCAGCCAATGGCAAGGATTCTCTGATCCCTGTGTGCTTCAGCAAATTCCTCTACAACAGCAAGAAATGTTTCCTGCTGATCTATCTTGGAATTTGCGGTATATTTCATAATCCTGCTGTCATAGCAGGGACCTGTGCTGTATTTTCCGTATACGTAAGGCTTTATATCATATTGCTCATGGAATGCCCTGGCAACACTGTAAACGTTAATATCTCCTGCGAACAGAAGGGGAATAAAATTCTGACTCATCTGCAGCTCCTTAATTTATTATCAATCTGCGAAATTCTGATCCGTAGATCTTGCTTATTATACTACTTTTCCCTATTTTTATCAATGTTATAATCAGATCTGTTCTGAGAAAACTTGACCCTTTATCATGAGTGAAAACTTGAATACCGCAAGCCTCCAACCCAATGAAAAAGGGACAGCAGAATCAGATTTCTTTATCACCAGAGGCATTTTTTCAGCATATCATGAAAGGTAAAGCTTTTGAAAGGAAGATAGATATGGCGGGAATCGAAAGACATATGTATCCGGGAAATAATACACCTGAAGGCTTCTTCTCTTATTATCAATACATATTGGGCCAGAATGAAGCGGATAAGATTATCTGCATCAAAGGCGGCCCCGGAGTGGGAAAATCCACATTTATGAGAAAGATCGGTGAAGCAATGCTAAAGGAAGGCCATGATGTGGACTTCATGCATTGCTCTTCAGATAACAGCTCTCTGGACGGTATTGTCATGAGAGATAAAAAAATCGCCATGATTGACGGCACTGCACCTCATGTTGTAGATCCTGTAAATCCAGGTGCAGTGGATTCCATTATTCATTTGGGCGATTACTGGGATGAAGAGGGAATCAGGAAAAATAGAGAAGCGTTGATCAAAAACAACGAGAGAGTACGAACCATATTCGGCAGAGCTTATAACTATCTGGCAGCAGCCGGAAAAATGTACGACAATCTCAGCAGCATCTATGAATCCGCGATCAAGCATGAAGAACTCTACAAAATTACAGCGAAAATTATCGGTGAGGAACTGGCGCATAAAGAAATCAGCTCAAAACAAGGAGATATTAAGAAATATTTCGCCAGTGCAATTACACCCAAAGGCTTTGAGAATTATCTCGACTCTCTGCTCAAGGGATACAAAAAAGTCTACTTAATTCAAGCTCCAGTGGGAGTCAGCAGCGAAAAAATCCTGAACTTGTTTTTGGAAGGATCTGCTTACCGCGGATTTCAGGTGGAGGGCTATTACTGCCCGATGAAACCTTCCACAAAACTTGAACATCTTCTCATTCCCGAGCTTGGAATCGCCTTTGTAACCTCTAACCAGTATCATTCCATCAAGGAAGAGGATTTGGATGCAAAGGTGGTCTCCATTCATCTTGCAGATATTATTCGGTACGACGTAATCAAGTACCAGGATCTGATTTTGGAGGACAGCAAGATGCAGATGGAAAAGCTGCTGGAAAAGGCAGTATTTTGCCTCGGCCAGGCAAAAAAGGAGCACGACGAGTTGGAAAAGTACTATGTTCCAAATATGGATTTCATGAAAATAGACGCTTTAAGACAGCAGCTTACACAGAAATTCAGCCAGCGATAATTCATCTCTCCCTGACATACGAAAAATGCACCTGGAGATCCGTTATAGGGATCTGCCAGGTGCATTTTTTTGGTGTTATTTTCATGTTCCACTATTTTCTTCATCGGTATGACCAAAATTCTATTTCGTGTCTTCAGAACTGTTTTCTGTCCGATCTTCCGAATTTCTTTCTGTTTGGGATTCGGATTCTGTTTTTCTAATGGGTGCGTGTATCACACCATCTCCCTCCATGGCTCCGTAGGAATTTTCATGATTCTCACCATTGCGGTAAACAGTAATGGGGTCTACAGAAGCATCAGGACCATTTCCGGTTCTGCTGTATTCCTCCGGCGATCCGTCCAGTTTTCTCACGGAGCGAAGGCTTCCCTTTGCGATATCATAGAAGGCCACAACGGACACTTCCGTATACGGCATCAGCCACAAGTACCCGATTCCAAGAGTGAGAGCCCCCAGAATTGCCCAACCAATAAAGGAGAGATACAAGCAGAAAAGTTTCCATTTGTTTCCGCGCATCAAACGCTTGCTTTCGTTTAGTGCTTCCATAATACCCATATTTGGATTATCCGCAAGCAGGTAAAAACTCATGCTGTAGCGCAGTGCTGCAATAATACCGGGTATGATCAAAAGCAGTGTCCACAGAAAAATGAAGATTGACATCACAATGTATAAGCCGAAAGCCTTGCCGAATCGTTCAAAGCCATAGAAGACTTCTGCCGGTGAAGTCTCTCTTCTCCGGAACAGCGAAATCGCAAACATTGCATAGCCAAGGGCCATTGGTCCTGAGATCAGCAGGCTGTATAATGTTGATATTCCTGTAGACTCAAAATCTCCAAATATTCCATCCAGTATGAATACCGGCAGAATTGTCAGTACCGTATACAGTAATGTTCCAAGCGCACCCAATCCCCATTTGCCAGAGAGGGAATCCCTGCCCAATGCTCTTATGTTACTGCAGCTTTCCGTAATAATTATGTTCTGGTCCATTTTAATCCCTCTTTTCTTTTCTTTGCATCTACAGGTGATCGGCAACATTGACTACTGCTGCATATTACACCTGCGCATGCATATACACAATTATTATATTATATTACTTTGAGGTTAGAATGCAAGAATTTGTTAAATCAGTCCCTCCATCACAGTCTCATAGCGCAAATCAATACTTTTTTGGGCCTCAAACCCCTCTTAAATGCTGCTATAGAATAACTTAATTTGCTTATTCCACCATTTTGGTGTATACTAATTATTACTGTTATGTTATTTGCCTGGCACGAAATAGAGACAACTACACTGGAATTCAGCGGTGCCTGGTGTACAGATATACATTTGGATAAGATTAAAGGAGGTCCTTATGAAATATACGTTATCAATCAATATCAGCAATAGAAAACATCCCATTATTATTGAGAGCGGACTATTTCAGACCATTGGAAATAGGCTCGGAGAACATTTTGCAGGTAAAAAGATCGCTTTGATTACAGATGAGAATATTGTTAAGGTTTACGGAGACTTTTTGAGAAAGCAGCTTGATGCTTCCCACTGCGAATGGGATATCATCGCTCTTCCAGACGGGGATGACCACAAATCCTTTGAGAGCCTCTCGATTATTTACAATAGATTGGTGGAATTCGAGCTGACAAGAGACGATGTGATTGTAGCTCTCGGCGGCGGTGTTACCGGTGACCTTTCCGGTTTTACAGCAGCCACCTTTCTGAGAGGTGTGAACTTTGTTCAGATTCCCACAACGCTCATCGGGCAGGTAGACAGCAGCATCGGAGGAAAAAACGCGATCAATATTCCCGAGGGGAAAAATCTCGTTGGTACATTCTATCAACCCTCTTATGTATTCATTGATCCTGATTTTATCATGACGCTCTCAGATTATCATATGGCAAACGGTATGGCTGAAATCATCAAATATGCCACTATCGCAGACGCCGACCTGTTTCAGGATCTGATCCGAATGAGAAATCATCGAAATGCAGAGCTAATTGAGTCCATTATATATCGTTGCTGCTTGATTAAAAAGCAGCTTATTGAACAGGATGAGAAGGAACAGGGTGTCAGGATGCTGACCAATTTCGGTCATACCATCGGACATGCCATTGAAAACCTTTATGGGAAAGCTTACGGACACGGTCAGGCAGTTGCAATCGGGATGCATACGATTACGGAGCACAGCGAAAGGCGCGGTCTGTCTGGGATCAACACTGCAGCGATGCTAAGAGAAGTCCTTACTGAGTACGGCCTTCCCGTTGATCTGCCTTCCGGAACCGATAAAGACAAGCTCGCTGAAGCCGTAATGAAGGACAAGAAAAGGCGCGGGAATAAAATAAATCTTGTATTAATAGAAAAGATCGGAAAAGGCTATCTCTACCCAATTGAAAAGACGGAGTTCAGAAGTTTTATCGATTAAACCACGCATCGGAATAACATATTTCGCAATGGAGGACAATGCTATGCTGAAACTGGGTCTTGTTGGAGAAAAGCTGTCTCACAGTCAATCTCCTCAGATACATGCAGAGATTATGAGGCAAAAAGGAATTGACGGCACCTATGAACTGCTGGAATTCTCCAGAGAATCCTTTCTTCAGGATTTTAATGTACTGAAGGAGTCCGGTTTTCGTGGTGTCAATATAACCATCCCATACAAAGAATCTGTTATTCCCCTCCTGGACGAAGTCTCTCAGCAAGCCAAATATATTGGTGCAGTGAATACAGTTCTTTTTCAAGACGGCAAGGCTAAGGGTTTTAATACCGATTACGACGGCTTTATTTCTCTGCTGGATCATAATAATGTCGCTGTCAAAGGGAAATCGGCCGTAGTACTTGGGTCTGGCGGGTCGGCTAAGGCGGTAGTAAAAGCTCTGCTGGATCAGGGAGTCTATGATTTGACCATCGTCAGCAGAGGAAAGCAAAACTTTCATGGGAATTATACCATCTCATATGAATTTTTCAGAGAAGCCAAAATAAAAAGTGATCTTTTGATCAATTGCACCCCTGTAGGGATGTACCCCAACGAGGATAACTCTCCTGTAACAAGATCAGAAATCCAAGCAGAAACCGTTATCGATATGATCTATAACCCTTCGAAAACGCTGCTTTTAAAAACAGCAGAAGAGCTTGGTCTTAAAGTGGTGAACGGCAGCTATATGCTGCAGCAGCAAGCTGTGAAAGCCCAGGAGATCTGGGCAGAAAACGCACCCTTCTAATAAAACTGCTACAGATCTGCAA
Organism: Bacillota bacterium; assembly: GCA_029239605.1. Classification (GTDB taxonomy): domain Bacteria; phylum Bacillota; class Clostridia; order Peptostreptococcales; family Anaerovoracaceae; genus Anoxybacterium. The sequence goes on from JARBUO010000005.1 coordinate 22,724, forward strand.
TACACCATAAAATAAAAAATATACTTATAAAAGCTAAGATGCTAAGAGCACCTGTCAATTGACAGGTGCTCTTTTTCTCTAGAGATTCTAATACAGATTTGCGAAGATTTCTCTGATTTCCTCGTCAGAAAGGAATACATAGTTGTTGGCAAGCAGTCTCTGCTGATTTGCTACAGTGGACTTGGTGAACTCATCGATCTGCTCTTCCGACATTCCATATTCTCTTAAAGGCTTCTTTATGATCAGTTTGTTCAGGAAGGTTTCCAGCTCACCGTATACGTCTCCTACAGGATCAACACCCAGTGCATCAGCAAAGATCTTCGTTGCGGATACAATTTTTCCTGTTGGGTTCTTTCTCGTATACATTTTAAAGACTTCCGTAAAGAACTGATAGTTTGCTTCGCCGTGGGGTACATGGAATGCGCCGCCAATGGAGTAAGAAAGCGCATGCACAGCTGCACAGCCTGCATTACCGAACGCAATTCCCGCATAGTTGGAAGCCAGAACGAATTCCTTCAAATACTTAAATCTTTCCTCTTCTCCCTTTTCAACGATTTCCTTATAACCATCCATGATCATTTTAATGGCTTCCAGAGAATACATTTCCGTAAATGGAGATGCCTTCGGTGACAGGTAGGATTCAATCGCGTGGATCAACGCATCCACAGAACTTGTTACAAAGAATTTATAAGGAAGTCCTTTTACTGTTTCCGGAACAAGAACAGCGATATCCGCATAGGTTTCTTCCACAGCAATTCCTTTTTTGGTATGTAATGATTTTAATTCAGCAATGGCAACATTGGTGACCTCACTTCCAGTTCCACAGGTTGTGGGAACAACAACAAGTTCTTTCACTTTTTTAGGAGCCACAGCACCTGTGAAAAGATCCACGGATTTTTCCGGTACATCCAGTGCTAATATCTTGCAGATATCAACGATGGTTCCGCCTCCGAATGCGACGATTCTTTTGAAATCAAACTTTTTCATTTCCGCCGCAATAGCATCGATCATTTCATCTGATGGTTCGCCTGCTCCGAATTTTTCCTGGAAGATTACGTTTGTTTCAATGCCAAGGGGCTTCATATACGGCGTATACAGCCATTCGTTGGTGAGAACCAGGTCGTCCTTGCCTACCTTAAACTCGTCATTGAACTCTTTGAAAGTATCGAAATAGAATACTTTTGGCACTACTCTTAACGCTTGCATTTTAAATCCTCCTCATATTTTGGGGCAATCACCCTAATTAAAATTTGGCACAGAACCTTTTTTCAAATTCCTCTTTTAGCTGTTCTCTAAAATCAGGATGAGCAATGTTAATCAGATTTCTTGCTCTCTGTTTTAAAGTCTTTCCCTTTAACTCAGCAATTCCATACTCGGTAACGATATAATCCACATCGTTTCTGGATGTTGTCACTGCTGCGCCGTGATCGATAAACGGCGTGATCTTGGAGACCATGCTTCCGTCCTTCTTTGTTGCAACGGAAGGCATTGCAATAATTGCTTTTCCTTTACCGTCAAGAGACATGGCTGCGCCTCTTACAAAGTCAACCTGTCCGCCAACTCCGCTGAACTGCCTTGTCCCAATGCTGTCTGATACCACCTGGCCCATGAAATCCACTGCAAGACAGGAGTTAATGCAGATCATGTTGGTATTCTGTGCGACAACGCAGGGATTGTTGACATAATCCACAGTACGCATTTCCACTGCCGGATTTTCTCTGGCAAAGTCATACAGTCTTTTCGACCCCATCAGGAATGTAACAATCATTTTATTTCTGTTAAGCCCTTTTTTTGAGTTGTTTATGACTCCGGCCTCGTACAGATCCACGACACCGTCGGAAATCATCTCCGAATGAATTCCAAGATCTTTTTTATCTTTCAGAGACTGAAGTACCGCATCGGGAATCGCTCCGATTCCAAGCTGCAGCGTCGCGCCGTCTTCAACAAGCTCTGCGCAGTTTTTGCCGATTGCCAGCTCAACCTCACCGATTTTAGGCAGACCAAGTTCAAACAGCGGATGGGAGTTTTCTACGAATTTATCAATTTTGCTGACATGGACAAAAGTGTCACCAAACACCACAGGAACCTGATCATTTACTTCCGCAAGAACGATCTTTGCAGATTCAATTCCCTGCATGGTATAATCGGAGGAGACGCCGACACAGCAATAACCATGCTCATCCGGCGGTGATACCATTACCATGAAAACATCGATATCAAAGATTCCTTTTCTGATGTAGTTCGGTACTTCATGGAAAAAGACTGGTGTGAAGTCACCGTGACCCTGAGCGATGGAATCTCTTGTTGATGGGCTTGTAAACCAGCCGTTGAAGCGGAAGTGCTCCTGCATCTCCGGTTTTGAGTAAGCACCCTTTCCCAGGGTAACCATATGGCATACTTCCACGTCCTGATACGCCTGTGCGTTGGCTACCATGGCATCCACAAGAATAGCTGGCTCCGCAACGGCATGGGCAAATACGACTCGATCTCCGGATTTAATGCTCTGAACTGCTTCTTCTGCTGTACAAATTCTGCTGTAGTATAATTCTTTCCAACTCAAATGTTATTCCCCCATTTCTTTATATTATTTATGATAGTATCAATATGATCTTCGCCCCACATGCGAATCGTATCGCCTTTTACAGTGTACTGGTCAACAGAAGCACAGCAATTGGTGCAGCCTCCGATAACCAGCAGCCGGTCATATTCTGTGCCTTCTTCAGCGATTACGAACTCAGCAGCTCCCTTTGCGCCCTGCCGAATCGCTTCCAACGCTTTCCCCCGGTCATATCTGGGATTGCAGCCCCCGCAGAATTTAACTCCGATCAGCATGTATCTCTTAACTCCTTTGACTTATTCTAAGAAATCAGCGTTTCCATAATACCATAGAACCGCCGAAAAAAGCTCCCGACGGTTCTGATTAGTCTTTTGCAATCGATCCTGCGAACGATTATTCCTTGATGCCTGCGATGGCTTTGGCAAGCTCTTTCTTCTGATTGATATTTCCCTGACGGGCTATCATGATTCTCTGAGCCTGCGGAGACCCTGCGCCGTGCAGTGACTCTGTTCTGTAGCCTACTGCAGAGGATCCCAAACAAATGTTTTCAAGGAATCTCAAAATTCTCATTCTATTCTCAGTGGATACTCCAGGAGCGGCAGCGAAGAACTTATTGCACCATTCTCCGATGGTCTTTCCTGATTGTCCTACTACTAAATCAGATTTGAAATCCTTCTGGGATGGCATGGTAACCATCAAGCCGCCTGCGATATCCTCAGCAAGTCTGACGATTTCATAGGGGAATCTTGTTACGTTCTGCTTACATACGTTTGCCAGCAGCAGATCGATCTGATAGTTTCCGGCCTGGGTCGGATAACCTTCTGCGGAACATGCAATACCGCAGCAATATAATGTCTCATTGAGATGTGTCATTTCGATGAGCTTATCCTTAATGTGAGAAGCCTTCTGTGCTCCGTTGTAATCTGCAGCAAGAGCGGCAGCACCGATGATAACATCACCTACGCCAACTTTACATCCGCCGTAGGACTGTCTGTGGTATCCGGCAAATCTCTCAACCAGCATACCTGCAAAGTCGTATTCCTGACACAGGAAGACTCTTTCATTGGGAATAAATACGTTGTCAAAGACAACCAGAGCTTCCTGACCTCCGAATTTCTTGTTTCCAAGATCCACGTCTGCATTTTCTTCCAGCTTTCTTGTATCACAGGACTGTCTTCCATAAACCATGAAAAGTCCGGGTACGTCGGACTGGATTGCGAAGGAAACTGCATAATCCTTATCCGCTTCGGTCATTGCAATGGTCGGCATGATCAGATGTTCATGAGAGTTGATGGAACCTGTCTGGTGAACCTTTGCTCCTGTTACAACAATTCCGTCTTCTCTCTTTTCAACAATACGCAGGAACAGGTCGGGATCAGCCTGCTGGCTTGGAGCCAGTCCTCTGTCACCTTTGGGATCTGTCATTGCGCCGTCTACCGTCAGATCGTTCTCCTGTACGTATTCAACGTATTTCTTAAAACGTTCATGGTATTCAGTGCCATATTTTTTATCAATTTCAAAAGTAGTGGAATAAACGGCATTAAAGGCATCCATTCCAACACATCTTTGGAAACAGGATGCAGTCTTCTGTCCCAGAAGTCTCTGCATTTTTACCTTTTTAACAAGGTCGCCTGTACTCTGGTGCAGATGTGCAAAACGGTTAACGGTCTTGCCGGTAAGATTTGATGTAGCAGTCATCAAATCAGAGTACTGGGGATCATGAGCAAGCTCATAAGTCATTGCCAGACACTCAATAGAAGGTCTGATCATCGGATGATCTACCCAATCTTTCACTTCTTCTCCGAACAGATACACCTTCGTGTTCAGTTTACGTAAGCTCTCAATATACTGAGCTCCATTCATTAATGCCATAATACAACCACTCCTTCATGTATAATATTGTTCAGACGATACCGCAAAGAAGCCTAATTGCATTTTTTGCCGTAACATCAATTGAAACCGTTTATAAAAATAAGCAAAATTTATGCCAACAACTGCAGATTTTGCTTTTCTTCCAGAAAGGATACTGCATTTAACTCTTTTTCAGCAGCTTCCTTGCCATATCCAGTAAATCCTGACTGACTGAGGTATCCAGAACTACATCTGTAACCTCAGGAATCTCGTCCATGACAATTCCTTTCACAACATCTTCTATGGTGTATTGAGCCGAAGGACAAGTACTGCAAGATCCTGTCAGTCTGACATAGGCGATACCCTCTTCGAATGCCGTTAATACGACACCCCCGAAATGGTTGGCCAATAAGGGATCCACTTTATCCTTCAAGACTTCTTTGATTCGATCTTCCATAATGCATCCTTCCATGAATCAGCCACGGCAAGCCGAAGAATCCAACCCCTGAGAACGGGGCGCCGCCTGCCTTTACGAACAGTATAAACCTTTTTATTATCTCACTTTCAGTATACTCACTGACATCTTGATTGACAAGTGCAAAATAGCCTCGGAACAATACACGGAATTTTTAGAATTTTAGGGTTTTTAATGTTTTTTCACAATCTTTTTATCTAATTTTTCAGTTAATATTCTATTTTCCTATCAGAATGTGTTATAATCATCAATAAAATTTTATAGCGTTGCAAACTTGCAATTTTTATGAATTCCTGCAATGGATAATAAGCGTCAACAATTCCAATTTATCTCTTAAACAAGAAAAAAATATAAAGGAGGGCATAGCCATGACTTGCTATCGCTTCAATACAAATTGCGTTCAGGGAACTTATCACCCTAAATCCGGAGAGCCCAGAGTTCTCCCCATTGTACAAAGCACTACGTTTGCTTACGACGACTCGGATTATGTCGCTGATCTTTTTGATCTGAAAGCGGCTGGTTCCTTCTATACAAGACTTGGAAACCCTACTACAGACGGGTTCGAGGGAAAAATCAATTTGCTGGAAGGCGGCGTCGGCGCCCTTGCACTTTCTTCCGGACAAAGTGCCAGTATGTTTGCAATTCTCAATATTTGCAAGGCAGGAGATCACGTGATCTCTTCCTCCAGTATTTACGGTGGTACCTATAATCTTTTCGATGTTTCCCTTCGGAAGCTGGGAATTGATTTTACTTTTGTTGATCCTGACGCAAGTGCGGAAACACTCCTGGCCTGTGCGAAACCGAACACAAAAGCAATTTTTGGGGAAACTATCGCCAATCCCGGAATGAATGTTCTCAACTTTGAGAAATTTTCTTCAGTGGCAAAGCAGCTGGACATCCCATTTATCGTTGATAATACACTGGCTACTCCGTTTCTCTGCAGACCCATCGAGCATGGCGCAAACATCGTTGTGCATTCCGCTTCCAAATATACCGACGGACATGCAACCAGCCTGGGAGGCGTCCTCATCGACGGAGGAAATTACAACTGGGATAACGGGAAGTTTCCGGGCCTTGTGGAACCGGATGAAAGTTATCATGGGCTCAAATATACAGAAACATTCGGTGCTGCAGCATATATCGTAAAAGCCAGGGTTCAGCTGCAAAGAGATTTCGGCTGTACCCCCAGCCCCTTTAACGCTTTCATGTTTCATCTCGGTCTTGAGACCCTTCATCTGAGAATGGAACGCCATAGTGAGAATGCTTTGAAACTTGCGGAGTTTCTTGCTGAACATCCCTGCGTAGAGTGGGTAAAATATCCGGGCCTGAAAATCAGCCCTTACCATGAACTGGCTCAAAAATATCTTCCCAAAGGCAGCAGCGGCATTCTGAGCTTTGGCATTAAAGGCGGTGCCAAGGCGGGCAAAGAGTTGGTCAAACATCTGGAGCTGATCCGTCTTGTGGTACATCTGGGAGACTTACGAACCAGCATTCTTCACCCTGCCAGCACAACGCACAGGCAGTTGAATGAGAAGCAGCAGATTGACTCTGGAATCTATCCGGAAATGATCCGCGTGTCTGTAGGCATCGAAGATATTCAGGACATTATAGAGGATTTTGACAAAGCTCTGCGTGCATCCGCAGCAGCGAGGTAGTTCAATGAGTCGATGTGTGATCATAACCGCATACCAATCAGCGGAGCTTTCCGAAAGCTTCCGGTTCAACCCAGAGGATTTTATCCTTTGCGCTGACGGCGGCTATCGGCATGCATTGCTTGCAGGGATTCGGCCTCATCTTCTCATCGGAGATTTTGATTCCCTGGACGAAGGCGCCTTGGAATTGCATGAGGACTTTGAGGGCAGCGGCGGTAAAATTGTACGCTTGCCTGCAGAAAAAGACGATACAGACACGCTGTACTGCCTCAAGTACGGAATCAAGCTCGGTTATGAGGAGTTTTATGTTCTCGGAGGACTTGGCGGCAGGCTGGATCATACCCTGGCAAATCTTCAGTCCATGTCTTATGCCGTGGATCTTGAAAAGCAAATTTGGTTTCTGGACGGAAAGAACAAAACTACACTAAGAAATCCAGGTGAGACCACAATTCCCAGAGAAGACGGATTCAAGCTGTCTCTATTCTCATTTGGAGATTTCTGTGAAGGAGTATCCATAGAAGGCGTAAAATACCCGCTGAGCGAATGCAGACTCAGCAACAGCTTTCCACTGGGAGTAAGCAATGAATTCGTAGAAGATTTTGCTGTCATTTCCCATACCTCCGGAAAGCTACTTATCGTACTTTCGAAAGATTAAGGAAACACTGATTCATTCCGTGCGCGCAGATAGTCGATAATTTTTTCTCGACCATCTGCGCATATTTCATTAACCAGTGCTTCCTTACAAAAAAATATTTGACAAAAGCGGACCAGCATGTATAAAATATATGCGATCAATTGAATCATTTTTGCTAGGGGAGCTTTTTGCTGAGAGTTTTTCGACCCTCATTACCTGATCCGGGCAATACCGGCGTAGGGAAGCATATGGATAGATTGTGATACAGGTCAAAGCGCTGTATTCTATTCTGTCAACCAATCCCCTCCTGCAAAACGCAACGGATGTGTTAAAGGAGGTTTTTTTATGTCCGCAGAACAATTACAAGGATTTTTTGAGTCCACAGTAGGTCAAATTTCAACAGTTGCAGTAATTCTGCTTCTCTTTCTGGGTATTTTACTCACCGGAAGAGGCAAAAAAGCAGATACAAAAGCAATGGTAATTTCAGCCGTACTGGTTGCGCTGGCAATCGCGCTGAATCAGATCATTTTGTTCCGTATGCCACAGGGTGGCTCCATCACAGCCTTCAGTATGCTGCCAGTGGTGGTATGCGCCTATTTCTTTGGTGTCAGAAGAGGCCTTATGGCCGGTATGTGTGTCGGCCTTATCGATTTAATCTTTAACCCCTATGTCATTCATCCCATTCAGATGCTTCTGGATTATCCCCTTGCATTCGGAGCCCTGGCATTTGCAGGGATCATGAGAACACGCAAATTCGGACTGATGTCCGGGTATCTCGTAGGACTTTTCGGCAGATATCTCTGTGCCGTCCTTTCCGGAATCGTCTTCTTTGGTCAATATGCTCCCGAGGGGTTCAATGCCGTCACATGGTCCGTCTATTATAATATTACTTATCTTGGTGTAGAGGGTGTGCTCACATTGGTTGTTCTGAGCATTCCAGCTGTCCGCAAGGCCATTGATCAGATGAAGATGCAAATGCTCACTGTTTAAAACCGGCAGGCATAAATCACAAAATAAAAGAGAGGATCACCTGGTGCACTCATGAAATGGGTGATCACGTTGATAATCCAGTAACTACAAATAAGTAATTATAAGATGAAAAATAAAAGAAGAGGTTTCCCTCTTCTTTTATTTGTTGGTAGTTGTTATATGAATTTAGACTGGAATTGCGATGTTATTAGTCCCAAAGCTGCTTGTAAAGAGCCATGATGTCATCTTTGTTCGGTGTGCGTCTGGTGTTCAGCGGACTTCCGCTGATCAGCGCATCTTCTGCCATCTTTGGAATCTGCTTGAAGAACTCTTCCTTATCGATTCCGAATTCTTCCGGAGTTTTGATGCTCAGGGTACGCAGCAGTGCTTTTGTTGCTACAACGAATGCCTGTGCACCTTCGTCAGGAGTCATTCCCGGGCGGTATACGCCGATGGTCTTTGCCAGCTGGTTCAGTCTTGCAACTGCACCCGGCTGGATGTAATCCAGACATACGTTCAGCAGCATAGCGTTGGAGAGACCGTGAGGTACATGGAACAGGGCGCCGATGGGGCGGCTCATTCCGTGAACGATGGTTACGGATGCATTGCTGAAGGCAATTCCGGCTTCCAATGCAGCAATGGCCATTTCTCTTCTTGCTTCCACGTTGGAACCATTCGTATATACTTCGTAGATATTATCAAAGATTCTTTTTACAGCAGACAGAGCATAAATATCACTCATTGAGAATGCTTTCAGTGAAGTATATGCTTCAATTGCATGGGTCAATGCGTCAACTCCCGTAGCGGCGGTAACCCCCGGAGGAACTGTTACAGTGAAGACAGGGTCAACCACTGCGATGTTCGCCATAAGCTTAGGATCATTCAGCAGCATTTTAACGCCTGTATCTGTATTTGTGATAATGGATACTTTTGTAGCTTCTGATCCGGTTCCCGCTGTTGTCGGAATGGCGCAGGTCGGTGGAAGCGCATGCTCAATTTTCTTGCCCATGTATTCGGTGATGCTGCCGCCGTTGTTAACGACTGCACCGATTGCTTTCATTGCATCGATAGGACTTCCTCCGCCGATACCGATGAGGAAATCGCATCCCTCTTTTTTGTAAATTTCAACACCTTCATCAATCATCGTGTGAGTAGGCTCGCTGTTAATACCGGAATCAACTATATACGAAACATTGATCTCATCAAGAGCATCTGTCAATTTTTTAACATTTCCGAGTTTTACCATGATATCGTCTGTAACGATCAAAGCTTTCTTTCCAAAGGATTTAAAGTACTCGGTACTCATTTTCAGAGCGTTCTCACCTGTAATGATGTATTGAGGAATAAAGAATAAATTTGCCATTTTTTTACCTCCAAAATACTGTGGCTTTATCTTGTTTAGCACATGATAGCATATCAAAAAATAGAATACAATATGTTTTTGATAATTATTTAACGTTAATTGTCTGACAATTTTCAAACCCATTGATTAATGCATTTTATAGTGATAATATGGACATAAATCAATAATACTTAAGTGCCGTAGCCCGATAGCACATCAGGTGCCGGCACCGATATATCGAAGCGAAAGGAAGTAATCAAAATGTATCAGCACTTACTTTACGAAGTTAAAGAAGGGATTGCTTACGTGACCATCAACAGACCCAAATCCCTTAACGCGTTAAGCAATGAAGTATTAGACGAACTATATGCAGCTTTCACTGCGGTAAATGATGATCCTGAAGTTCAGATCGCAATTCTGACAGGAGAAGGAAAAGCATTCGTTGCAGGCGCAGATATCTCTGAAATGGTCAATCTCTCTACCCTGGAAGGCAGAGCTATGATGATCAAGGGTCAGAATGTTATGAACCATATCGAGAGCATTGACAAGCCTGTTATCGGCGCTATCAATGGCTTTGCGCTGGGTGGCGGATGTGAACTTGCTATGGCCTGCGATATCAGAATCGCATCAGAAAAGGCGAAGTTCGGACAGCCTGAAGTTAACCTGGGCATTATCCCCGGATTCGGCGGAACCCAAAGACTTCCAAGACTTGTTGGAAAAGGCATGGGAAAATATCTGATCATGACTGCTGAAATGATCGATGCACAGGAAGCATATCGCATCGGCCTTGTTGAAAAAGTTGTTCCGGCTGAAGAACTTATGGGAGCTGCTGAAAAAGTAGCTAAGACCATCATGTCAAAAGCTCCGATCGCAATCAGAGCAGCAAAACTGGCTGTCAACAACGGAATCAGCCTGGATATCAAAACTGGCGTTGCATTTGAGGGAGAAGCCCTTGTTGGACCGTTCAGCTCTGAAGACAGAAAAGAAGGCATGGGCGCATTCCTCGAAAAGAGAGCAGCTGCATTCCAGAATAAATAAGTTTGTCGTTTCCACTGGAAACAATTCACGTTCCTGCAAACAAACAAAACAAAATATGCCCTCCGGTTATCATTAGCTCCGGAGGGCATTATTTTTGAAAGGTGAGTTTGCCGTGTCAATATCCGATATAGACAATGCCGCTCACCTCCCGTTCCCCGTTTGTTCTGCCATCGGTGGGATTGTTGATTATCGTGCCGTTAAAGTACCTTGTAGAAGAACCGCCGTCATCAAGATGATAGGCCGTTACACAGCCGAGAACCCTTTCATATTTCCTGGGAACCTCGCAACCCGGTCTGCGTATCAGGGCACCATTAATCGGCCATCCGGATTGAGCACGGGAATTATGATTACTTGTTGAACGGTTGATGTAGCTTTTCAGAAAAAACTGCTAAAAACACAAAAAGAAAAGAGAGTCCCCAGCCTCTCTTTTCTTTTTTCCGACAGGGGCATTCTTTGTCCCCTCTGCCGCTATTTCAATCCCATCGGTTCATCACAGAAGATGCGTCTGTCCATTAATTTAGGTGCTCCATCCATCTTCGGCTTGAAGTCCATCAGATCTAGTACCTGTGTTTGAAGATCAATTCCCGGAGCAATCTCAGTGAGATAAACTCCGTCTTTTCTTAATTCAAATACTGCCCGCTCCGTAATGTACATAACCGGTTGACCGATTTTGGCAGCATACTCACCGCTGAAGGTGATCTGCTCTACCGCATCGATAAACTTTCTTTCTGTGCCTTCCTGGATGATTTTGATTTCTCCGTCTTTCATACTCGTTTTCAGTCCGCTTGCGGTAAAGGTACCGCAGTAGAATACCCTCTTAGCATTCTGCGTAATGTTTATAAAACCACCGCAGCCTGCGATTCTTGGACCGAATTTACTTACGTTAATATTTCCCTGTTTATCAGCTTGGGCGAGACCGAGGAACGCGAGGTCTACTCCGCCTCCGTCATAAAAGTCAAATTGTTCGTGCTGGTTTAGGATGCACTCCGGATTCACGGAAGCGCCAAACTGAGAGGCTCCGCAAGGTACCCCTCCCACCGGACCAGCTTCCACTGTCAGCGTCATATAGTCGCCGATGCCTTCTTCGTTTGCAACAGCGGAGATGTACTCGGGAATTCCAATTCCCAGATTCACCACAGTGTTTTCTTTCAGTTCCATCGCAGCCCTTCTTCCGATTACTTTCTTTGCAGAAAGCGGCGGAGCTTCCAGACTGTTGACGGGAACCTTGATTTCACCAGCCAGTGATGGATCATATTCCTTGTCATAGGACTGCTCGTGGTCGCCAGGTTCAGCGATGACAAGTCCGTCTACATAGATTCTTGGTATCTTTACGAGCTTCGGATCAAGCGTACCGGCTTTTACTATTTTTTCAACCTGCACAAAGACTTTTCCTCCGCTGTTTTTTGCAGCCTGCGCCAAAGCAGTTACTTCAGAAGTTACTGCTTCTCTTTCCATAGAGACATTCCCCAGTTCATCGGCATAAGTGCCTCTGAGAAACGCAATGTGAATCGGAAATGCTTTATAAAGGAGCTTTTCCTCTCCCAGGATTTCAACCACCTCAACGAGGTCCTCTGTTGTGATGTCATTGAGCTTACCGCCCCCTTTTCTGGGGTCAACAAATGTATTTAATCCCACGTGGGTGATGGTTCCGATTTTATGTGCAGCGATATCTCTGCAAAGCTGGGAAAGGGTTCCCTGAGGCAGATTGTATCCTTCGATTTCATTATTCAGGATGCACTTTCCAAGGGCAGGTGCCAGATTGTAATGGCCCGCGATTACTCTTTTCGTCATTCCCTTGTGAGCAACATGGTCTGCTCCTCTGCCGTCTCTGTTTCCCTGTGCTGCTGCATAAAAATACGTAATATTCTTTGGGGAGCCTGTCTCTAAAAATCTTTTTTCCATTCCCTTTAACAAGGTTTCTGGAATTGCACTTCCTACAAAACCGCTGGAAGCCACGGTTTGCCCATCCTCGATTAAATTTGCCACCTCATCGGCGGTCATAACCTTCATAATTCTCATCCTGATTCCTCCGAAATATATACTAATCAAACGATTGCGATTAACTCACGGTTACTATGGTAGCATTTCGTTATATATTTGTCAATATCAGAAACCATGTATACATCCTGAATTGTCTGACATTTCAAGGTTTTTCGCAATACTTTGACGGGATAAAAACGTTGAGCAAATTGGAGGTTCAGGTTTTTCATTTCATATCGAGAGAGATTAAAAACAAGGGCACTGTTGTTAGCAGTGCCCCTATCCTTTTGATTTATACCGGTTTCGGCAATCTTTGTGAAATCACATTCATAAGATTGTCTGTTGAAGCCAGCGGATCTGCAAATTGCGCGTCACCTACAGCTACAAGTACCGGTTTTTCAGGAGCAAGTACTCCGCCGAGTATTTCACCCAGCTCTGCATACTTATACTTGTACAGCTGATCATCCATTTCCACGGAAATATCATAGGTGTCGTCAAATTCCATTTCCACTTCGAATACGTGTGCCAGTTCAGCAGCGATTTCCCAGTTGCTGAAGGATACGTCTTCGCTCACTGCCTGACGAACAGGCTGCAGTCTTCTTTCGGTATTGGTGTATGTTCCCTCTGTAGAAGCATATCCCGTACCAGGAAGTATAACGTCAGCCTTCTTTGCGGTTTCCGTCATATGCGTATCGGAAACCATCAGGAATTCCAGACCGGAGAGATCGGCAACAGTATCTTCGCCGAATACCAGCAGCGCCTTTACTCCGTTCAGCGCTTCCGCGCCGGCTCTGATTCCCAGATCAACAAGACCCTGGCTGTTGTTCTTTGCTTTAACAAGCAGGATACCGTCTCTCGGTGATCCGATGTGACCGGAAACCACTGCGATGTCCGCGATGAGTGATGCAGCGTCCGTTGTCACGAAATTCTGCTGGAAGACGATCATAGCTTTCTTCGCGTTGCCGTAAAGTTCTGCTACTGCTTTGGCATCGTCGCTTACAGTTACTTTAGCAAGGCTGGCGGCGAAGTCATCAAAGCCTTCTGCCTTGGAGGACTTGCCCATATCAACAAGTGCCTTGGCAACTTCCTTCAGGAAGCTTACATCATTCTTTGTATAGACAACCTTTGAAGCAAACTCAAAATGCTGTTCATATTCTTCCGGGTTGATCAGAACAACCTTAGCGCCTGCTTCCGCAGCCTGCTTGAGCTTGAGCTGGATAACCGGATTCAGTACGGTATGGAAGCCTGTCACCAGAATGACTTCCGTAGCAAGAAGTTCGTCAATTGTATTTGGAGAAGCATCAAAGCCCAGTACTTTTGCCGCACCGTTTGTTCTGTTGTTGAGGCAAAGGGTTTTTGCCCCGATGGTATCAGCAAATTTCTTGATGGCATATGCTTCTTCATTTGTGTATCTGTCAGAAATTGCTACTGCCACAGCATCTTTGCCGTATTTTGCCCCGATGGACTGAACCTTCTTGGCAGTCAGCACAAATGCTTCGTGGTAGTCTGCTTCTTCTAAACCGCTTGCCCTCTTGATCATCGGATCAAGGAGTTTTCCTTCCGCTGCAGCACAGTCAAATCCAAATTTGCCCTTTCCGCAGAGGAGTCCTTTATTTACTGCACCCTCCTTATCAGGAACTGCTTTAATCAGCATATCGCCATAGGTTTCCAGATGCAAGCTGCAGCCAACGGAACAGTAAGAGCAGGTTGTATCTGTGGATTCAGTAGCAAGAGGTACGGATTTAGCGATTGTAAGTCTTTCACCGAGAGCACCTGTTGGGCATACGCTTACGCACTGTCCGCAGGATACGCAGCCAGACTCAATCAGTGGTTTTTCCAGTGTGGGCTTCACTACGGTATCAAAACCTCTGTGAACCAGTCCCAGAGCACCGATTCCCATCACTTCATCGCAGACACGCACGCACAGTCCGCAAAGGATGCACTTGTTGGGGTCTCTCACGATAAACGGATGATCATCTTCAAACTCTATTTTGTTGACATCACCGGCAAACCGTTCGGGTTTTACGCTATATTCGTTTGCAAAGTCAATGAGCTTGCACTCGAAGTAATCGTGACAGCCGCATTCCAGACATCTTTTGGCATCTGCAATGGCCTGTTCCTGATCATATCCGAACACGACTTCTGTAAAGTTATCCTTTCTTTCGTCGGCATGGAGATGCTCCATGTTCGGTCTGCACTGTCTTTCTCTGTCTTCGAAAGTCTTCTCTGTGATGTCGTGTCTCTCTACGGTATAAGGCTTTTCATATTTTACTTTCTCGCCTGCGAGATAAGCGTCTATGATATCGGAGGCCTTTCTTGCATCTGCGATGGCTTCAATCGCGATGGAAATCTTGTCATTTCCACAGTCACCGCCTGCAAATACACCTTCCATACTTGTCATGAATGTCTCGGGATCATATACTATGCCCTTCTTTCTAGTAAGGTCTAGTCCTTCGAAGCCCTTCGGATCAACAGCCTGGCCGATGGCGAGAATCATTGTATCGATGTCCAGCGTTTCGGTCTTGCCTTCTACAGGTACAGGTGCTCTTCTTCCGCTTGCATCAGGTTCGCCAAGCTCCATCACCTGAAGAACAACCTGTTTTACATGGCCGTTTTCATCTTTGATGACCTCGATGGGGTTGGTCAGATTCTTGAAGATAACACCTTCTTCATCTGCTTCCACGATTTCAATCTGATCCGCAGGCATTTCGTCCTTTGTACGTCTGTAAATATTGTAAACTTTCTTTGCACCAAGTCTTACGGCTGTTCTGCAGGCATCCATAGCGGTATTTCCTCCGCCGACGATGGCTACATTTTCGCCCAGCTTGATTTCTTCGTTTCTTACTACTTTTCTCAGGAAATCGATACCGCCGATCACGCCGTCAGCGTCCTCGCCCTTGCAGCCTACGCCGGTGGATACCCACGCACCGATTCCCACAAGAACAGCATCAAAATCCTTTCTGATGGAATCAAAGGAAAGATCCACGCCAACCTTTGTATTGGGAAGCAGTGTTACACCCATCTTTTCGATGAGGTAAATTTCCTCGTCAAGAACTTCTTTAGGAAGTCTGTATTCCGGAATTCCGTATCTCAGCATACCGCCCAGTTTGGGCATTGCTTCGAAGATGGTGACATCATGACCCATCTTTCTAAGGAAATACGCAGCGGATAAGCCCATGGGGCCGCCGCCGATGACAGCCACGGATTTTCCGGTAGCTGGTGCGATATCCGGCATAAAGGGATCATCACCGGAAAGATCCATATCAGAAGCAAACCGCTTCAGCCAAGCGATGGAAATGGGTTCCTCGATGAGCTTTCTTCTGCAGTTGTCTTCGCATGGGTGCGGACATACTCTACCGATAGCTCCGGGAAGCGGAATTTTTTCCTTGATCAGCTCAATGGCTTTTTCCATTTCACCATTGGCGATCAATCCAACATAACCCTGACAGTCTGTCTGCGCCGGACATGCCAGTGCGCAAGGCGGTCTGCAGTCTCCAATGTGGTTTGACAGCAACAGCTCAAGGTTTGTCTTTCTGGATTCTTTTACTCTCTCTGTAGTGGTCTTGATGATCATGTTCGGCGCGATTTCTGTAGCGCAGGCCTTCACCATTTTGGGGTTGCCTTCTACCTCTACAACGCAAATGCCGCAGGAACCGTAGATTTCAGTTCTTTCATCAAAGCAGAGAGTCGGAATATAAATATCATTTTCTTTTGCGATGTCCAGGATTGTCTGACCGGGAAGTCCGAAAACTTCTTTCCCGTCGATATTTAATCTGAATTTTTTCATCTTGATTCACCTCTCTCCCTTAGTCTCTGATGATTGCGCCGAATTTGCAGGTTTCTTCGCATTTTCCGCACTTAATACAGGTCGCCTGATCGATCTCATGTTTTTTCTTCAGCTCACCGTGGATCGCAGTGACAGGACATTTCTTGGAGCACAGGGTACAGCCAATACACTTGTCATTGATCGTAAAGGTTAAGAGCTCTTTACATGAGTGAGCAGTACATTTTTTATTGTAAATATGATCTTCATACTCATTTCTGAAGTATTTAATTGTAGTGAGAACCGGATTCGGTGCCGTCTGTCCAAGACCGCACATGGAGCCGTCCTTGATCTTAACAGCAAGCTCTTCCAGGAGTTCGATGTCCCCGTCTTTCCCTTCACCGATGGTGATTCTTTCAAGGATCTCAAGCATTCTCTTCGTTCCGACACGGCAGTAATTACACTTTCCGCAGGATTCTTTTCTTGTGAAGTCCAGGAAGTATCTTGCCATATCCACCATACATGTGGTTTCATCCATAACGATCATACCGCCGGAACCCACGATAGCGCCGGTCTTTGTGATGTTTTCATAATCAACTGGTGTATCAATCAGGGATGCAGGAATACACCCTCCGGAGGGTCCGCCCATCTGAACGGCTTTAAATTCTTTATCATTCTTAATACCGTCTCCGATACCGAAGATAACATCTTTCAGCGGCAAGCCCATAGGAACTTCAACGAGTCCGCCCTTCTTGATCTTGCCTGCAAGAGCGAATACCTTGGTACCTTTGCTCTGAGCTGTTCCGTAAGCGGCAAAAGCAGCGCCTCCGTTGGCAATGATCCATGGAACGTTGCCAAAGGTTTCTACGTTATTAATATTGGTAGGCTTCTGCCAGAAACCCTTCTGTGCCGGGAACGGGGGCTTCAGTCTGGGCATCCCTCTTTCGCCTTCCAGCGAAGCGATGAGTGCAGTTTCTTCGCCGCATACGAATGCGCCTGCACCAGCCTTGATTCTGAGATCAAAGCTGAAATCTGTTCCGAAAAGGTTCTTTCCGAGGAAGCCCTTCTCTCTTGCCTGAGCCATAGCGATTTCCAGTCTGTGGATTGCCAGCGGGTATTCCGCACGAACATAGATTACACCTTCTGTGGCGCCCATAGCAAAACCGCCGATAATCATGCCCTCAATCAGAGAATGAGGATCTCCCTCCAAAACGCTTCTGTCCATGAATGCGCCCGGATCTCCTTCGTCTGCATTACAGACCATGTACTTTTCTTTTCCGGGGGATGCTTTGGCAGCGTTCCATTTGAACCAGGTGGGGAAACCCGCACCGCCTCTTCCTCTTAAACCGGAAACTTTGATTTCTTCGATTACTTGGTCGGGGGTCATGGAAGTGACTACTTTTTTTGTCGCTTCATATCCGCCGGTGGCAATATACTCGTCTATGTTTTCAGGATCAATGAGACCGCAGTTTCTCAGAACGATTCTCGTCTGTTTCTCAATAAAGGTTTTATCAATATCGGAAATTTCATGATCGCCAGCAGCTTCCCCGCCCATCAGATGTTTTTCTACAATATCGGATACTTTATCGGGCTGAACCTTTACATATCTGGTTATCTCACCATTGTCATCGTAAATATCAACAATTGGTTCCAAATAGCAGGTTCCGACACATCCGGTCTTTTCAACGGAAATATTGAGGCCTTTTTCCTTGATCTGCTTTTCGAATTCTGCAGCAGTCTTTTTCGCTCCGGTAGCAACACCGCAGCTGCCCTGTCCTACAACAACCTTCATACTATTCTTCACCTCCTACACTTCTCTTGCACGGATTTCTTTCAGAACAGCTTTAACACTGTCTTTTGTAAGATTTCCGTATGTCTCATCGCCGTCTGCACTCTTGATCATCATTACAGGTGCAAGGCTACAGCAGCCGAGACATGCAACGTTGTTCAAAGTAAAGATACCATCCTCTGTCGTTTCACCGTCCGAGATATTGAGTTCTTCGCAGATTGCTTCTTCTATCATCTCAGAACCGTTGACATGACATGCCGTACCCTGGCAGAGCATGATGAGATACTTGCCGATGGGTTTTAATCTGAACTGAGAATAGAATGTGGCTACGCCATAAATCTTAGCCGGCTTAATTCCAGTCTGCTCAGAAATATAATTGATTGCATCCATGGATAGATATCCATAGATATCCTGGGCTTTTTGTAAAATTGTGATCAGGCTTCCGGGAGTCTTTGCATACTTCTCCATGACGGGAGCAAGTTCTGTAAAGTCCGGTGCGCTGCAGTCACATTGACAGCCACTGTTTTTACAAGTCATAATCTTACCTCCTAAATTCCGATTTCGATTAAGTGCTCAATTTGGTACCTTAAATTCATACAACAACTCAAATATAACAAATAACCTGTAAAAGCACAAGCAGTTTCAGGGTCGAAAAAACCGTTTTTCTGTTACTTTATTAAAGTTGTAATATTCTGTTTTTTATCAGCATGAAATATGATTTCGAATTAATATTTCCTGTGATTTGAGAAAAGTATGTTTATTCTCCGTACAAAGTACGGCTGATATCAGGGCGCCACACCGCGGTTCACACGATGGCATCCCATCATTTACAAATGATACGATCCCCAAGAAACTTCTGACGAATAAAAGGCTTACTTCTCGTTGATTTCTATTAATTACCATCCTGATTTCTGATCAGTCGGTTCAATAGCTTTGAAAGATCCAGTTCCATAATGAAAAGGCTGGAAACCAGGATCACAGCGCCGATATAGGCCTGTACCGTCAGGATTTCGCCAGCAAGAAAGAATGCGACGAAACCTGCGAATACCGGTTCAAGGGAGAAGATCACTCCTACATGGGAGGCGCTGGTATACTGCTGCGCCACCGCCTGAATAATAAAGGCGGCTCCGGTACAAAAGATAGACAGAAACAGCACAGCCGACCAAATCTTTGGAGACTGGGGCAGCGTCGGCGTTTCAATCAGAAGGGATAACACAAGATTATAAATACCGGTAAAACCAAGCTGGAATACGCCAAGTTGAAATGCGTTTACTTCCTCTTTTTTTACCGCTGCTTCTGTGATAATCAGATCCACAGCATAGGCAAAGGCAGCCATAATGCAGAGGATATCTCCAAGAGCCAACTGGATTGTATTTTCCTTTAACGTTAGCAGCGCAATTCCCGTAAGGCTCATAAGAACGGCAACGGCAAGCTTTTTCTCCGGTTTTTGTTTCAGTACAGTAAATGCCAGAATCGGGGTGATTACCACCGTCAATGCGCAAAGGAAACCGGCATTGGAAAGTGAGGTATAGCGGACGCCAAAGGTTGCTCCGATATATACAAATAGAAGTGCAACACCGATGACTGCGCTGTATTTTAATGTCACTTTGTTTACGGTTTTTAATTTAGGGAAGGCCACGATGCCTGCAGCGTAAAAAGCGATCAAAAATCGAAGTGCATTCAGCATAAAGGGGTTAACATCCGCCAGGCTTAAATCAATAAGCCAGTAGGAGATACCCCAAAAAAGCGTTACCAACAGCAGCATAATGTCTGCTTTCACTTGTTTCGTCATATCATATCTCCGCGACGAAGAGTTCCAGTGCCAGAGCCGCTTCCAGCAACCCTGTCTTGATATTCTTGTCTATCTCATAAGCTTTTTGCAAAATTTTTCTTAAATGATTTAGGGAATACTTTTCTCCAAACGCTGCTGCTTTCTTGATCCGAAATTCATGGATTCCCATAATCTCTCTCATCTCTGCAAAGGATCGGCCTTCTTCCTTCATCTCTTTCACCGACAGAATGATTTCGAAATGGGAGCAGAGCAATGCCAGCAGTTTGTATTCCTTTTCACCGGAGACCAGAAGATTATGGAGCAGCTGATAAGCTTCGTCCTTTCGGTCTCTGCTGATAGAATCGATCATGTTAAATACATTGGTATCCATATTTCCGGAAACAGTGTGATCGATTGCTTCTGCCGGTATCTCATCCCCCTCACTGCAAGCTGCTGCTTTCTTGATGTCGTTCTCCAGATTATAAAGAGTATAATCCGTATCCTTGTCAAAATAGCCGGACGCTTCAATGAGCCGGGCCGTCACCGCAGGTCTGATCAATTTACCCGCCTCTTTAAATCGCTTTTCAATATAGGATTTCAGAGACTTTTCATCCAGTTCACCAAATTCGTAAACGCCCCCATTGTCAGAAATGGCTTTGAATAATTTCTTTCTTTTGTCAGCGCTTTCCGAAGTAATAATCAGCATGCAGGTATCCGGAATGGACTTTAGATACTCTGCCAGCTGCTTCTCATCTTCTTCAGGAATCGTCTTGGATTTTGACCCCTCCAGAAGCTTGAAATCGCTGAGGAGAACCACACGCCGCTCTGATAGAAAGGGCATGGTCTCACAATTAATTTTAATCTGATCAATGGTTACCGAAGTGCCGTCAAGTTTAAAATAATCCAGATCACGGCATGCCGGATTCACATATTTTTTGATCAGTGTTTCAATGGCCCAGTGAATCAGGAAGCCTTCTCTCCCATAAAGAAGCAGCAGATTTTTTATCCCGCCGCTTTTGATATCCCTGTCAATTTTTTTATATGCATGTTCTTCGGTAGCAGAACTTTTATATGCCATATCTGACCCTCTATCTCAAAAATGATTGCACCGTTTAAGTCGTTCCTATATATCATTATACCTTTTTGGGAGCATTTTTCAATGACAGTTGGATGAGGATGTCCGAAATTATTTTTCCCCACCTGAAAAACAGCAAATTCCGGAGCAACAGACTCCAGAAATTCATCACCGGTTGAGAATCTGCTCCCGTGGTGACCAACCTTTAAAATATCAGACCGGAGCTGCTCCGGAGCATCCTCATATTGCCGCATCAGTTCTGTTTCACCGTCAAAACCGATGTCTCCAGTCATTAGCACCGATAAACCTCGGTATGACACCCGCATCATCAAACTGCTTTTATTTTCATCCTCTTCCTGATCAAGGATTCTCTGATATTCCTCTGCCGTACGCGCTTTGGGATAAAGCACGTCGATCCACACGTCCTGATCCAGCTGAATACGGTCGCCCGCCTTCAAATAGATCAGATTTTCCTCCTTTAAACCGGTCTCTTCCAGAAGTTCTGCTTCCCGATATCGGTTGATTTCATAGGTACCAAATTTTTTGATCCTCATTTCTTTGGCAAGCTGGGTAAGCCCCAGGTAATGATCATCGTGAAGATGGGTGGCAATCGCAAGGTCAATTTCCCTAACACCGCTTTTCAATAGATATGGTAAAAGTACGTTCTGTCCCACATTATAATTCTGACTTCCGCCTCCGTCGATCAAAATATTTTTACCTCCCGGTGTTTTGATATGAAGGCTATCACCCTGCCCCACATCCAGGAAAATCAGGCCCGCACCAGGGTTTTCCGAGCCGATGGCAAAATGGATCAGTGCGGAAGAACCGATGATAATGGTACAGATCAGAATAATAGCCCTTCTGTTGTTTCTCTGATACAGCACACGAAACAGTTCCGAGGAGAAGCAGAAGAAGCTTCCATAGTAGACCAGTAAAAGAAAAACAGACGGGCTTACTACAGAAATAAATCCAACTCCAGGCAGATAGAAGAAATCGTTGATACAAATCATGAATTCAGCCAGCAGTTCTACAGCGCTGGCCCCTACACCGAAAACAAATCCTCCAAGAAAGGAAAGCGGAATCAAACTGATGCCCAGTGGAATCATCACCCCCGACAAAGCAATGATGGGAATGTTCGCAAAGAAAGAGGCTGCGGAGAAGTAATTGAACAGATAAGCCGTTAATGGAGCCATCCCCAATTGAATCACCAGGAGAGGCGCGCTATAGCGAAGCATTTTGATCAGGAGTTCGGGTTTTCCCTTTTGCTGCATCTGATCCAGCATTCGTTCCGACCAGGGCAGTGCTGAGGCAAGACAGAAGACCGCAGTAAAAGAAAGCTGAAATCCCGTATTGAAAAGATAAAATGGGTTTATAACCAGCATTGCGAGTGCACAAGCGGCGGTGCAGGAAATAAAATCATAGGGACGCCATAGAATCTTTGAAAAAATATGAATGAAAATCATTACCACAGCGCGAACAACCGAGGGGGAAAATTCTGACAGTGCCGCATAAAAAACAAGAAAACTACTTGTAAGCAGATAAAAGAAAATGGTTTTTCGATTCCCCAGAAGCTTGCTGATATAAAGGTAAACAATCCCCACATGGATTCCCGATACACTCAGAATATGAGCGATGCCATTCTTCTGAAATGCATCATAGATATCTTCACCAATGAAGCTTCGGTCTCCAAACAGCATACCAACGATGATACCATAAGCTTCCGGATTCATGGTATCCTTTAATCTATCTGTAAAACCGTATTTTAACCGTGCTGCAGCGGCAGGAAGAAATGCGGGGCGGCCTTCATCAAAGGTGATTTGCTGGGCATTGGCCTGAATGATTACTCTCACATCACGTGTTTTCAAATAGAGACGATAATCGAAGAGGTTGGGATTCTTCCGCTGTGCAGGAAGAACAATGGTGCCGTATCCCACCGCCCATTTTCCCACCAGTTCACCAGGATTTCCAATATTGCCGCGTACCTGGATCAGACGCTTCCCGTAGGGTGCTGCGGTAATGAGCACCTGACTGGAAGTTTCATCTTTTATCTGCACGGTCACGACTCTTCCATGCACTTCGTATTTTTTTCCTTCCAAAGCTTCCAGCGGATCTCTGTCGTTCTCTGCTAAATAAAACATTGTGCTGCCGAGAAGGAGAGAAATGAAAAGCAGACAGACCAGCCTGACGGGCTGCCAATGCCTTGATGTGTTCCATGCTTTTCCCAAAGCAAAAGCAAAGGGTGCCAGAAATACAAGAATTAAGAAAATCAGAACGGCAAGGCCTATCTTTGCGTGGTACTCCAGTACGATTCCCGTAGAAAAGAACAAAAAAAGAAAGATGATCGGACGTCTCACAGTTTCCTCCTGCACGCACCGATTCCCTTTCTCGCATTCACATTTTACCATATATTAGTTATTTTGTAAACAAATATTACTTTTAATTTTATTCCGCGGGCAGAGAACGATGTCCCAGACCAATGACTACCTCATTGAGATGCAGCAGCCCGATACTCATGAAAATACACACGCTAAGATGCTCTTTATGTCTGCAGATCGCTACCTTCCCTCCGCCGTTCAAACCTGTGGCTTTTGCTGCAATCTGCATGATCGCTTCTCTCGAGGCACCGGCAATGGCTCCGTCCTGCACATGATTCTCTTTCGTGACTCCGCTTTTTCTGGATGCGATAATCGCTCTTTCAATGACCACATGGATGGAATTCACAATATCCCCGCCGATGTCTACCGCAGCCCCATAGATTTCCTTTTCTTTCAATCTGACGATCAACTGCTCTTCTGAGCTCCTGCTGGATGTGATGGCCAGCTTGATCGCCGCTCTGGCGACATCGATACTGTCGTACATGTTTTTTCCTCCTGCATTAACCTGCAATAATCTGTTGATTTATTATACTGCCTATTTCGGATCAAATCAACCGATACTGGTCCCGAGACACGGAAATCAATTTTCGTTTGAATGACGATGCAGAGGTTTTTAGGGAAAAGCCGTTGGCTGCGACTGAAAGCGGCTGTCGGAGGGATTTTGTCCCACGCTCCGCTGAAATTGAGCAGGATGTTCAGTTTCTGTCAAACACCATTACGGCGAGGTTTGTTTGACAGCCTGAACATCTGTATTTCAGCCCTCTTCTGACTGATATCATCCAAAATTCCATAAATCGTAATATTTTTTTCCTTGAATTTCCCCAATATATCAAAACAGATGACAAAAAACCGGTCTATTTTGGCTAGAAAAGGGTATATAAAATATTACAAGAATATGTCTTTGTGATATTTCCATTAACAGCTAGGGCCCTATATGCTATAATAATCACATCCTATTATCATTTCAGTTCATTGGAATGCGCAGTATGATAAGACGGTCAATGAATCATTACACTTAACAGTGAGGCAGGTGATAAGCTTGACAGATGAGCTTGATAAAACCGATAAGCAAAAAGAAATAGATGATTTTTTCGCAAAATTTGATAAAATCAGCAACGACTTTGATAAAAGCATGAATAAACCGGATACACCGGAACGCGCTTCCGGTGTGAAAGATTCCCTGGGCTCAAATGCAGAATCGCAGGGAATGGATCAATCCGCAGAAGGCGGGAATAGAAAAACACGGCTGGAACGCCTTTCAGAAGGGAAACCGCAAAGCAGACGTTCTGCCAGATACGAAAATCATAGCGTATCAAGTAAGGATAAACCTCTACAAAAAGATGTACAAGAAGACAGAATAAGGATGAACGTAAAAACATCCGATGAGGAGCCTATGAGAACAAAGAAACAAAAGAAGAAAAAGAAGTATACCATTAATAAGAAACAGCTGTTTAAATTCATTATGTTTGTTGGGCTTGGCGTATGTCTGGTACTGGGTGGATTAGTAATTTCCATCATCGTACAAACACCGCCTATTGAGCCGGACAATATCTATGAACGGCTTGCTGAGAATTCTACGCTGTATGATGATGAAGGAAACATTATCGACAGCCTCTTGACCTCAGACGGTTTGCGGACGAACATCTCTTATAATGAGCTGCCGCAAAATCTCATCGATGCCTTTGTTGCCATTGAGGACAAAACCTTTTGGGACCATAACGGGTTCAATGTGATCCGTATCTTAGGAGCAATCAAGGAAAGTATCTTTGAGGGGGGCAAGGTAAGCGGCACAAGCACAATTACGCAGCAGCTGGCCCGAAACCTTTATCTTGCAGAGTCAAAATCAAAATACGATATAAGGCGAAAAATCAAGGAAGCCTATTACACAGTACTGATAGAACGGCACCTTACAAAAGAGCAGATAATTGAAGCCTATTTGAATACCATATTCCTAGGTTACAATACCAACGGGGTACAGGCTGCGTCTCAGGCTTATTTCTCAAAGGATGTCAAGGATCTCACCTTGCTCGAGTGCGCTTCCCTGGCTAGTTTGCCACAGGCCCCGGACCGCTACGCCTTTGTCAAACGTTATGAGAGTGCCCAGGTAAATCCTGATGACCCTAATATCATCAGAAAAGGTGAAACCTATACACTCGTATACAACGATACCTCAAAAGACAGAAAGAATCTGGTCCTCTCTTTCATGCTTGATCAAGGTAAGATTACACAGACTGAATATGATGAAGCCAAGGCGGGAGATCTGCATGATTCCATCAATCCCAGTGAGGATACAGCCAGTGAATTATCCTCTTACTTTGCGGACTATGTGATTAAATCCGTTGTAAAAGACTTGATGTCAGAACTCAATTTAAATGAATCCGATGCCAAGCAGATGATCTATAATAGCGGACTGAAAATTTATACTACGATGAATTCCAATATGCAAAAAATTGCAGAAAAGGAATTTACCGACAACGCAAATTTCCCAAAGGTAACGGGATTGAGTAAAGATAAGGCAGGAAATATTCTGAACGCAAATAAGAATATTATGCTCTATAGTTACAATAATTACTTTAATGAAGAAGGCACCTTCACACTTACTTCAGATGAATATCAAACAGCGGCCGACGGCAGCATTGTTCTTCTGAAAGGACACCGCCTGAGTTTTATTAAGACAGAAGTTCAGGGCAAGATAGACTACAGTGTGGAATTCAAGGATATGTATGTGATGCAGGACAATATCTTCTACCGTATTAACGGTGGCTACATCAACATTCCGCAGAAATACAAGACAAAGGATGAAGAAGGCAATCTTATCATAAGCGCTCAGTTTTTCCAGGATGCTCCGGATGCCTTCCAGGTTAACGGACAGAACATATCCATTGCAAAGAAAACTTACACGCTGGACAAGATAAATTATAATACGTATACGCTGAGGCAGCAGATCATTCAGCCCCAGTCAGCCATGGTAATCTTCGATTATAAAAACGGAGGAATCAAGGCAATGGTGGGCGGAAGAAATATTGAAGGAAGACAGATCTATAACAGAGCGACAAATCCGCGTCAGCCCGGGTCTTCCATTAAGCCTATGGGGGTATACGGACCCGCAATCCAAAGCGGTCTGGAAAAAGCTAAATCCGGCTTGACAAACGGACCTTCTGAAGGTAGCAGCTATGGCCAGTTATGGACGGCTGCCAGCGTAATCGATGATGCACCGCTGACCATACAGGGAAAGCTGTGGCCGAAAAACTGGTATTCCGGTTATAGAGGGCTGCATACCATGCGGGAATCCCTTGAGCAATCTGTCAACGTCAATGCGGTAAAGGTGTTCTCTGATATTGGTGTGGATGCTTCTGTGAAATTCCTGAAAAAATGCGGAATCACCTCCATCGTTGAATCCGGTAATGTCAATGATATGAATGCAGCCGCACTGGCTCTGGGCGGAATGACAAAAGGAGTTTCTCCTCTTGAAATGGTCGCAGGTTATGGTGCCTTTGCAAACAAAGGAAATTATACAGAACCTATCGTATATACGAAGATCACAAATAAGCGCGGGGAAGTCATTTTAGAGAAAAAGGCAGCTTCCACCCAAATCATGGACGAAGGGGTTGCCTTCATCATGACTGACATGCTTCGTTCCACGGTAACCAACGGCCTAGCCAAGGCCGCAGCTATCGGTTCGCAGCCCGTTGCCGGTAAAACCGGAACAACCACCGATAATTACGATGCCTGGTTTGTGGGATTTACACCCCAATATGCAGCCTCCGTCTGGATTGGAAATGATATCAATATTGAATTGAGCCAGGGCAGTGCTGCCGCGTCCAAGATCTGGAGCAAGATCATGAAGCAGGTTCATACAGGAATTGCTGCGGGTAGTTTCCCTAGTGCTCCAAGTGACATCGTTAGTGCGGCCATCGATATCAAATCAGGCCGACTGCCCTCAGAATTGAGTGCCCTTGATATCAGGAGCACAGTTCGAAACGAGTACTTTATAAAGGGAACCGAGCCCACCACCACGGATAACGTCCATGTAGCAGCGAACATTTGCACTGCCAGCGGCTACCTTGCAACGCCATATTGTCCGTCCTCGGAAAGCAG
Source organism: Bacillota bacterium (assembly GCA_029239605.1). GTDB lineage: Bacteria > Bacillota > Clostridia > Peptostreptococcales > Anaerovoracaceae > Anoxybacterium. The sequence continues at coordinate 50,093 of JARBUO010000005.1, forward strand.
GGTATTTGTGAAGCGGCCATATACAGCCGATCCGCACGTGGCGGATTATGGCTATGAAATGCCATCTTACTATTGTAACCTGCACAATCCGGATCCTTCACTCTACCCCATCAGCCCCAATGCTACCGTTGATCCTAATTATGAGTGGGACGGCGGCAGCGGCAGTCCGGACGGCGGCGGGATTGTTCCGAATCCGGGCAATGGGAACGGCAATGGTAATGGCAACGGGAGCGGAAATGGCAACGGAAATAATAGCGGAGGCAATGGCAATACCGACAACGGGAGCCAGCCCCCGGACTGGTTGAATTTTTTCAACTAAGATTCATCAGCTGCAATGAAAAGCCGCCAATCGAATCGAATGGCGGCAGTACAATCGAAAACAGTAATTGAATTGAATAAACTTATAAGCGCTGAATTAAGATCAAACTTTTTCAGCGCTTTGATTTTGGAGTAAAGATCAGCGCCACAATATAACCAAATCCTATTGCTGCGGTTAAGCCTGCAGCAGTATTTTTTAATCCGCCGGAGATAGCGGCCATAAAGCCATCCTTTGCTCCGTCCATAGCGCCCTTTGCCAGCGCATATCCAAATCCCGGCAAAGGTACGGTAGCACCATTCTTTGCGAGCTTGACAATGGGCTCATACCATCCGAATGCAGTCAGAATCGCTCCGGCCACCACAAAGATAACCAAAACCCTTGGTGCTGTTAATTTGGTGGTGTCGATCAGAATCTGGCCAATGACGCACATAATTCCACCGATCAAAAAAGCATAGAAATAATCCATTTAGCTCACTCCTTCCGTTGTAACCGCAACTGCATGGGCAATTCCGGGAATGGATTCCCCCTGCTGGGAGCTTATGGTGGATAATAACGCGCCTGTAGAAATCAACAGGGCATTTTTTATTTTTCCAAGCCGCATCTCTTTATAGATATATCCACTGAAAATACAGGCTGAGCATCCGCATCCGCTTCCCCCGCTATGAGTATCCTGCTTTTTGTCAAATAACAGAACCCCGCAGTCATCGTAATTGTTGGAAACTTGCAGCCCTGCGCCGCTTAACAGATCAATCGCGATATCTTTTCCGATATGCCCCAGATCACCTGTTAATATAATATCGTAAAAATCCGGTGATCTACCTGTATCTGAAAGATGCCTGATAATGGTATCCACTGCTGCAGGTGCCATTGCAGCGCCCATCTGATTGGCATCTTTGATTCCTGTATCAATGATCTTTCCTATTGTTGCATGACTGATGTAAAGCTCTTTTACTTCTTTTCCATGTTTTACTGCTTTATCCCCTTTATCATTTGCAGAGAGAACCATTCCGCCTGATGCAGTGGCGGTCCACTGCGCAGAGGGAGGTCTATGGTTTCCGTGTTCCAGCGGCAAACGAAACTGTCGTTCCGCTGTGCAGTAATGACTGGAGGCGCCGACCAGAATATTTGTCGCATATCCGCCGTCGATCATAATGGAACCCAAGGTCATTGACTCTGTCATGGTGGAACAAGCCCCGTAAACTCCTAAAAATGGAATTGCCAAGTCTCTAGCCATATAGGAGGAAGACATGATCTGGTTAATCAAATCTCCGCTTAAAATAATATCGATCTTATCCTTATCCAGTCCTGATTGCTGTAAGGCGAGCAAAAGTGATTGTTTCAGCATTTTACTCTCGGATTTCTCCCATGTTTTTTCTCCGTAGGTGTCTTCTTCTAATATTGTATCAAACCATTTGGCCATGGGCCCCTTACCTTCTTTTTCTCCAACCAGTGCATGAGCTCCTATGATCCTGGGCATCGAAGAAAATTGTAATGTCTGCTTTCCTATCTTGTTTTTCATCTCTCGCCTCCTACTTTATAAAATAATAGATCATGCCGATTATGGCGCTTACCGTAATTCCGCATACGAGCACAGCACCTGCCAGGCTGAAGAGCTTTGCTCCTACCCCCAGCACCGGCCCTTCTTTTTTATACTCCATGGCCGGAGCTACCATAGAATTTGCAAACCCTGTAATGGGAACAAACACCCCTGCACCCGCAAACTTTCCGATGGTATCAAAAACACCGAATCCCGTTAAAAGTTGAGCGGTACAAACTAATATTACAGTAACATATGCACCTGCTGTTTTTTCACTCAACCCTTTGTCCATTAATAGATTCTGTATATATAATGCAGCCGCACAAATACATCCGCCAACGACAAATGCCTTCAAGCTGTTTGAAAAGTACTTCGGCTTTGGTGTAAATTGTTTTACATATTGTTCATATTGTTTTGTAACCTCTTTGTTTGGCTTTTTGCTTTGTTGTTGCTGCGCTTGCTGTGGTTGCTGCTTTTGTTGTTTTTTAGACATTGCAATCTCCTCCTCCAGTCATACGAAAATTCTGTCCACTAAATCTTTGATTTCGTCATTCACGTTTTACTTATTGTTACCACTCCACAAGAAATTAATTTATGAATTAAATATCGTTTCATTGTTTTTTTTTGTGGTAAAATACTTAAGAAGTGCTGATATTATGGCAGGTACTCTATAAGAACCAGCATTGATGATAATATGACTGAATTATTTTTTAGCCAAAGGAGACAAAATATGATTTTTACCATACTTGCGATTAATCCGGGATCAACTTCAACGAAACTTGCCTTATACCGGAACGAAACTCTTGTTTTTTCCGAGCAGGCGGAACATTCCGACAAAGATTTTGCCGGAAGTACAGAAGTCCTTGATCAATTGGATTACCGACTGGAAGTAATTCATTCTATTTTAAGGAAACATCAGATCGCGTTAAATGAACTTGACGCTGTCGTAGGACGTGGTGGTCTTCTTCCGCCTGTCAAAGCAGGAGGATATCTTGTCAATGAAAGTCTTAAGGATATCATAAAAAGCGGAACACTCTCACCCCATGCATCAAATCTAGGTGCGCTGCTGGCGGACAACATTGCTGCCCCCCTTGGAATCCCTGCCTATATCTATGACTCCGTGTCCTCTGACGAATTCAAGGAAATCGCCATGATTACCGGTATCCCCGAATACTTAAGGCATAGCCAATGCCACGTGCTCAATTCAAAAGCTATGGGACGTAAGGTTGCAGCGCAGCTCGGCAAACAATATGAAGAGCTGAATCTCATTGTAGCCCATTTGGGAGGAGGAATTTCTATTGGGATTCACGAAAAGGGACGGATTGTCGATGCCATTGGTGATGATGCTGGTCCATTTTCCCCTGAAAGAACAGGAAGCCTTCCTCTACTCTATATTGTCGATCTCTGCTACTCCGGACTGTATACCAAAAAGGAAATGACACGAAAAATCAGAGGTTTGGGAGGCATTAAAGCGCATCTGGGCACCCACGACTGCCGCGTCGTTGAGCAGATGATTGCTAATGGGAATGAGAAAGCAAAACTGGTTTACGAGGCAGAAGCTTACCAAATTGCCAAAGGAATCGGTGAACTAGCCCCTGTCCTTGACGGAGCGATCGATTATATCATTCTCACAGGTGGAATCGCCTATTCCAAAATGATGACAGAAATGATCAAAAAAAGAGTTGCATTCATCGCACCGGTCATCATAATGCCCGGAGAAATGGAAATGGAAGCCCTTTCATTAGGCGCACTGCGTATATTACGCGGAGAAGAAACGCCTTCTATGTTTTAAGTAAGGAGACAGAGATGCAAGAAGAGAAAATGATATTCGCCACAGTTGACGAATACATCCGGCAGTATCCACCGGAAATCCAGGAGAAGCTTCAGCTGCTTCGGAAAACCATTCTTGAGGCCGCTCCGGAAGCAGCAGAAAAAATCAGCTGGCAGATGCCCACCTTTACGCTGAATGGGAATCTGGTTCACTTTGCTGTACACAAAAACCATATTGGGTTTTATCCAGGCCCCAATGGCATCGAAGCGTTTCAGGAACGCTTTGGGAACTACAAGCGCTCAAAGGGTGCCGTACAGTTTCCGTTGAAAGAACCCCTTCCTCTTGCACTGGTTGCAGAGATCGTTCGTTTCAGAGCACTGGAAAATACAAAAGACGATAAACAAGAATTAGTACAAAAAAATTAACACAAAAGGATCCGGTGTAATAAACTCCGGATCCTTTTGTATTTTTTAATCTATATTGAACGGGAAAAAGTGGTGTGCCGTAATTCATCTTGCCTTTCTGCCGTCGAAATAGGAGCAGCGATGAAAATAAAGAAGATCCTGGTTCCACAGCCTTCGATATTCCGAAGTCTTATTCCTGATGAGTTTCACTGGATTTCTAACTGCCTCAAGCAGATAACCCACCTGTTCCGAAGGATCTCGGAAGCACTCCCAGTCACAATCTCTGCAAGCCCGTTTTTCCTTCAGGTTTTTTATGTTCAGTTCATAGAACTTGCCAAGGTTTTCTTTGCCTCGATACCCACAGGGATAGGTATTTCCTTCCTTCGCATCAACATAGAAGAAATCAATCCCCCCTCGGCACGGCAAAGAATCGTCCGAAGAACCGCTATATTGCCGGATCAGAGAATAAAGGGAAACCAGTGGCGTGAAAATTCGGATCTCTTCTCTGAATTTTGGAATTGTATCCATCAATGCTTTAAAAACCTGCACCTTCTCAGCATCCGAAAATGATACCAGATTGCTGGCAGAAGCCGCACCGTAGACCAGATTGCTGCCATGAGCCGCATCGGAGACCAGGTTGTTGTCTGAGGCCGCGCCGTAAGCCGTCCCCTCCTTCTCCGATTCACCCTGTTCTGCATTCTCTTCAGGAATGCTCATGGGATAGCAGACATTTGCCATCGTAAATCCCATGTCGATGATAAAACCGTAGAATCGTTCAAAGGCTTCCTTGAATTCCCTATAAAAATCATCGCGCTGAACCATCTTTTCAGAAATCCGCCCCGTACCGCCGATATTTCGATTGATTCCCAGATTCGCAGCAGGGTAAATCCTGTATTCATGGAAGATCGGAAGGGCAATTTCAATCCCCCGAATTACCCCAGGCAATCCCCTCATCTGCTCATGGGTTCTGGGATCTGCTGAATCGATGCTAATCCAGAGATTTCGCAGGTTTGTCCTTGCCAGCTTCTCCGCAAGGCTGTGGATCTCATAAACATATTCTTGTCGCCGCCAGTTGGAGAAAAGATACCCATTCGTTCCTGTACGTATGAATGGTATTTTCTTGAACGATGCATATTGAATCAGTTCGATGAGTTCATCCAAAAACAGAAATGGTTCTCCTCCGGTAAAGGACAATGCCTGTACCCTTTGCTCCGCTGCTGCATCAATGATCCTGCACACCTCTTCTCTTGAAAGTTTTGACCGTTCATATTTCTCTGTTTTTCTCATGCTGCATTGCGGACACAAAGCATTACACACATCCGTATACTGAATAATCAGCTGCCCTGGAATTCTCCCCTGCAGAATCGGAAATAACGCATCAGAATATAAAATTGAACTGCGGCCTTTCTCTCTCGTCATTTAAGACCTCCTCATCCCCGTCCCACAGAATAATAGCGAAACCCCATATCCGACATCATTCTGTCACTGTAAATATTTCTAAAATCGAAAAAGAAGCTTCCTGCCATTCTTGTTTTCAGCCGATCAAGATCTAAGCTGCGAAATTGATTCCATTCGGTGAAAAGAATTACAGCATCTGCACCTTCTGCTGCATCATATTCATTATCACAATATTTTTCAATGATCATACCGTTCTCTCGAAAACAAGCAGCTGCTCGCTCCATAGCTTTTGGATCGTAGACTCTGAATATCGCTCCTTCAGAGGCAAGTTCCTTCATAATGGACAGGGAAGGTGCTTCCCTCATATCATCTGTATTATTCTTAAAGGAAAGTCCCAGAATGCAGAAGCATTTTCCGGTTATCTCGCCAATCTCATTCTTAATTTTCTGGGCAAGCCTCCTTTTCTGTTTCTCATTTGCTGCTATGGTTGCCCTTACGATTTCAAGACTGCACTGATTGTTTTCCCCCTGTTTCAGTAAGGCAAGCGTATCCTTTGGAAAGCAGCTTCCTCCAAATCCCGGACCTGCATGAAGGAATTTCGAACCGATTCTGCCATCCATGCCCATTCCTTTGGCAACCTGCTGGATATTTGCTCCTGTCTTTTCGCACAGCTCGGACAACTCATTGATAAAGGATATCTTTGCTGCCAGAAACGCATTGGAGGCGTATTTCACCAGCTCCGCCGTTTCGATATTTACGGTCAGAAACGGCGTTTCGTTAATATATAATACACTGTATACTTCCTTCATAAGCTCCACCGCTTTAAACGATTCTGCTCCAATCACCACCCGATCTGCATGAGTAAAGTCCTGGATTGCAGAGCCCTGTCTTAAAAACTCAGGATTGGAAACCACATCAAATTCCAATTCGAGGTTTCTGCTCTGGAGCTCTCTATGAATCATTGCTTTGACCGCTTGACCTGTTCCCACCGGTACTGTGGATTTATTGACGATAACTTTATATCCGTTCATGTTCTGACCGACCCTGACTGCAGTTTCATAAACGCCGGAAAGATCCGCGCTGCCGTCAGACTGCTGAGGCGTCCCTACCGCAATAAAAATCACATCGCTTTCCGCGATCACCCTGTCAATATCTGAGGTAAACGAAATTCTTTTATAGTACCGGTTACGCTCTAGGAGATCCTCCAGTCCCGGTTCGTAAATTGTCGGTTTTCCTTCGTTCAACCTTTCAATCACAGCTTCATTCCGGTCAGCACAGGTTACATTCCACCCGAAATCTGAAAGACAGACGCCTGTCACCAAGCCAACGTAACCTGTTCCGATCATGCCGATTTTAATCATACTCTACCCCCCTTATGCGCTGAACTTCCCTTGTTTGGATAATAAAGCTTTTTCAAGGCCTCTATCCTCAAGAACCTTTTCATAAATGCGCATCAGTCCTCCGATAATCATTTTCCATGACTGGCTGGCAGCGTGACTGATTCCCCCTTGGGCTAACCGTCGCCTCAAGTCGATATTTTCCATCAGTTCGGACATACAGAATATAAGCTCTTCACGATTTCGCGCTGTAAACTTGAGGCCGTTCTTACCATGTGTTATAATTTCCTTTACGCCGCCGGCGTCAGCCCCGATCACGGCCAAACCGGATGCCATTGCTTCCAAAATGACATTACCGAAGGTTTCCGTAGAAGAGGGACAAACAAAGATGTCTGCAGATGCATATAACTCCGCCAATTCATTGCCTGTTTTAAATCCTGTGAATACGGTATCCCCGGGCAGGAGCTGGCGCAGTTTCTGAAGATACGGTCCATCTCCGGTAATCATCAACACTGCCTTACTGCCGTACTTTTCTTTCATGTGGCTATAGCTGTCAATCAGGAGATCCAGATCCTTTTCATAGGACACCCTTCCAACATAAAGGAAAACCGTTTTCTCACCAGTGCCCAGTGTGCTTCTTAACGCGCTGTTTCTTTTAGAAGGATGGAATGTTGAGGAATCAATTCCTCTTGAGAAGATTGCTGTTTTGCAAATGTCATTCTGTTCCAGCAATTTCCTGGCCTCTGCGGATGGGCAGAGCGTGAGGCAATTTTGATTATGGAACCATTTCATATAGTCCCAGATGCCCTGCTTCAGAAAATCAAGGCCATAGTAATCCGTATACTGAGAAAAGTTGGTCGTATAGTTTGAGATGGTTGGAATGTTATTTTTCAGCCCATACCGCATACCGGTCAGTCCCATATTGAACTCCGTCATAAGATGAATCAGATCCGGTTTAAAATCCGAAAGGGTCTGATTGATTCTGAAGATATTCGGAAGCGCAATCCTGCAATCAGGATAAAAATGGAATTTCAGACTGTAAAATCGTTCCGTTTCCAAATCATCATCAACTTCATATTTCGGCGCAAATATCTTATACTGAATTTCATTCTCACTGAAATAATCGCTCATTCTCCCAAGCGTATTCGTAACGCCATTGATTTGAGGGGAATAGGTATCCGTAAAAATCGCGATCTTCATTACTGACCTCCCGCCATCGGCAAAACGCTATTTTGCTGCAGATTCTGAACCTTCAGCTCTGCAGTGTCCTCTGATAAAGCATAAAACACCGATCGACAAAGCCATACCGATGCAGAAACCGCATATCTTACGTCCTTATCGTCAGTGTTTTTATCCGAGAGATAGGATCTCCTCATATCTAATATGAGATCTGTCACATTGCGGCTTTCTTCTGCGGTGTATAGAAGTTCCAACTTGTGAGAAACTGCTGTTCTCAAATGAAAATCCAACTTCCATTCATAAAAAAAATGGTTCCGATAACGCGTAAATAAATCATTGTTGATATGATATTTACAGAAGAAATCACAAACATAATGACATAGTTTTCCCAGTTCATAGGAAAGCTCTTTTGGGGGCAGCTCTCCCCTCATCAATACCTTCATCTGATTACTTACGTGAATCAAATAATGATCCATGATATGAGCATTGCACAAAAGCTTACGCGTCAAATCCGGTTTAATATTTCCAAACACAAAAGCGTTTTTATCAAGAGGTAATTGGGTCCTGACTTGTTCATAAATGATTTCCGCCATTTTAATGTGAGTCAGAAGATTCATAACGGTCTCCTTTCCTTCTGTCTGCTGTTCTACTCACACTATAATCCCCCAACGTAAAGTCCTTTTTAAACAGGGGTTAAATGTATGTGAAATCCATGTAAAATACCTTTTCACGCATTGGAGCATAGAATCGCCATTTCAGTTTTTTGTGTTGACAACACGCTAACCAAATTATACTATTTATATAGATTTACCTGAATAAGTTTAGAGCTAAGACAAACACAATATTTAAGGTAGGGTAAGTCAAAGGCTAAGAGAGTGAAGGTAGAAGAAAATGAGCATCGATAGAACTGAAAAAGCACAGATCGATAAAGTAAGATTGATTGGTGAATTTTCAACACTGATAGGAATTGACAGCTTATCCTTTGGAGAGCGAAATATGGGAGATTACATGAAAGAACGGTTTCATGCTTTGGGAATTCTTCTTTCAGAAGATGATGCTGGCTCCCGGCTAGGGGGCAGCTGCGGGAATCTGTACGGTTATCTTCCTGCACAAGACGCGTCACATCTGCAAGAAACAGTGACTCTACGCAATACAGCACCCCCGCAAGATAAAGCAATTCCGCAAGATAAAGCAATTCTGCAAGATAAAGCAACCCTGCAAGATCCTGCGGCTTTGTCAAGATTAGAACCTTTGCTGTTTTGCACGCATATGGATACGGTAGCACCGGGGATTGGCAAGCGGGCAGTAATCAGCGAGGAAGGCATAATCTGCAGCGGCGGTGATACGATTCTAGGTGCGGACGACTGCGCCGGCACGGCGGCTATCATCGAAGCTCTCACAGTTCTTCAAGAGCAAGGTTTGCCCCACCGACCCATCGAGGTCCTCTTTACAGTAGCAGAAGAGGTCTTCTGCAAAGGAGCTGCAAATTTTGATTTCTCGAGACTTCTTTCCAGAGATGCCTATGTTCTTGATCTTTCAGGTCCCGTAGGAGGTGCTGCTTATCAGGCTCCCAGCATACTGAGTCTCCATATCGAAATGAAAGGGAAGGCCGCTCATGCCGGCTTCGCCCCGGAGAAAGGGATTCATGCAGTCCAAGCTGCAGCAAAGGCTGTTGCAGGACTGAAAATGGGGCACATAGACAGCGAGACAACCCTTAATATCGGTCGAATTGAAGGCGGTCTGGCTGCCAATATCATCCCAGATACCTGCACGCTTTTGGGAGAAATCAGAAGTTATTCCCATGATAAAGCACTCCAGACCGCAGAACAGGTTCGGGAAATCTTCATCAAGGAAGCCCTTGCCGCGGGAGCAGAAGTACACTTCGAAACCCAGATTCATTGTGAAGCATATCAGGTTCCCGTGGACCGGCCTGTGACACAAAGATTTAAAAGCGCTTGCGAGTCTGTGGGGTTGGAACCTTCTCTGCAAAAGACTTTCGGAGGAAGTGACAATCATCATCTGGTAAAGAACGGTCTGGATGGTTTGGTTCTGGCAAATGCAATGAATTCATGCCATTCCTGTGAGGAATATACCAGTATAGAAGAACTGTGCCGAATCACTCAGCTAACCCTTGCTCTTATGCTTTCTCAGGATTGATCAAAATAGCGAATTTATGATATGGCCTTCTCTTTACTTAGGGGCTTATCACAACAATTGACATGGCACTACAAACCTGACATAGAGTGAAACAATTGACATGAAACCATAAAAGGAGACTGCCGCTTTACGACAGTCTCCCTGTTTTTTTATGCTATGAAATTCTTATTTTGTGCTCGCATCGTATAGCGCTTCTGCGTCATCCCACTGTTCAATGATCTGGGGAATTACCTTGTAAAGGTCGCCAACGATACCGTAATCTGCTACTTCAAAGATTGGTGCATCGGGGTCTTTATTGATGGCTACGATGATATCTGAGGTCTGCATTCCGGCAAGATGCTGGATTGCTCCGGAGATACCGCAAGCAAAGTAAATCTTAGGCTTAACGGTGGTTCCGGTCTGGCCTACCTGGTGAGAATGATCGATCCAACCAGAATCAACCGCTGCTCTGGAGGAA
>JARBUO010000231.1 GCA_029239605.1 Bacillota bacterium
AGGAGTGATTGACTAATCCACAGCGTCTGTAAGAAGTATAGCATTAAGTCCTTGGAGAGGGACAATAAACACTACTACTTTATAATACGAGGAGTGATTGCTTATGGGAAGCAGTATGATAGATGATAACAGCTTGAATATGAGCGGATACAGCATTCAGGAAATGTATGTAGGGCAGAGAGCAAGCGTGTCAAAAACCATCGGAGAATGCGATATCAATACCTTTGCGGGGATTATCGGAGACCTGAATCCGGTACACGTCAACGCTGAATATGCGAAGACAACCCGTTTCGGAGAAAGGATCGCTCATGGCATGCTGACCGCTTCGTTTCTGTCTACCATCGTGGGCATGTGCATTCCCGGAGCAGACGCTATCTATTTAAGTCAGGAACTGAAGTTCCTTCTGCCCGTAAAAATTGGGGACACCATCACCGCTACCGGAGTGGTTACAAAAATAATAGAAGAAAAAAGAATCGCGCATCTGGATATGACCATCACCAACCAGAGAGGTGAAGTGGTCGTAGCCGGGGAAGGCAAAGTAATGGCCACAAAATGAAGGAGGTCGTTTTATGGCAAACATGTTTTTAACACCAAATTACATATGCATGGGTGAAGGTGCCCTGCATCACAGCAAAGAGCATATGAAGAAGCTGGGAACCAAAGCTCTGGTCGTCACCGATGCTTCGATGGTCAAGCTGAACAATGTAAAAAAACTTACAGACGTTTTAGAAGAGATTCAAGTCCAGTACGAAGTGTATTCTGATGTCAATTGTGAGCCTACCAATCAAATGGTGGACGAAGGGATTGACCTTTATAAGGATACCGGCTGCGATTTTCTCATCGGAATTGGAGGCGGGAGCCCGCTTGACACCATGAAAGCCATTGGAGCGGTCATTGGAAACGGCGGGGATGTCTGCGACTACGTTGGGAGGCCCCTGGAAAACCCGATGCCTCCCACGGTATGCATTCCAACCACTGCCGGAACGGGTACAGAAGCCAGCAAAGCGTCTGTCATCACCAATACAAAGACCAACGTCAAGATGCTCTTGAACGACCCCAAGTTGATTGCGGATCTTGCCATTGTCGATCCGGAATTTACCTTGACAGCGCCCCCTTCCGTAACGGCGGCTACTGGAATTGATGCGCTGACCCATGCCATTGAGGCGTATCTTTCCAAAAAGTCATTCATGATGTCAGATATCTATGCGGTTTCTGCCATCAAAAGGATTTTTACGAATCTGTACGAAGCCTATATCAATGGCGGAAACATTCACGCAAGAAATCAGATGGCGGTAGCTTCCCTGGAAGCTGGAATCAGCTTTACCAATTCCTCGGTAACACTGGTTCATGGAATGAGCCGGCCAATCGGCGCCCTGTTTCATGTTCCTCATGGGTTATCCAATGCCATGCTTCTGTGCAAATGCCTGGAATTCATTTTGCCCTGTGTAGTAGACAGATTGAGCGTTCTTGCAAGAGAGATCGGCTGCTATCAAGTGGGCATGACCGATATGGATGCGGCCAAGGCCTTTGTTGAGGAAACAAAAAAGCTCTGCAGCAAGCTGAACATACAGACCCTTGCCGAATACGGAATCAATCGCAGTGAATTTTTCTCAGTCATTGATAAAATGGCCACAGATGCCATTGCCAGCGGAAGCCCCGGCAATACCAGAATCCCTCCTGCCAAAGAGGATTTGGTTCAAATTTATCAGTCCCTGTGGGATTAACGGAAAACTCAAAATACAAAGAACCACACAAGATGCGCATTGATAGTAAATCGTTAGTGCCCCAAATGTTAGGAATAAATTATCATTTGGGGTACTGATCTGAAGCTGGAATGCGTATTTTTTATTGGATCTTCGTTTCATCTTCCTTAGCTTTTTATTCTTTACTACGTATTACATAATCCAGTGAAACTCATATATTGATAAAAAAGGAGGGCGTTATGTTGAAAAATCAGGTTCAATATCCAATCAGTGCACAAATGAACTTCATATTCAGAGCAAGGATGCTCTGGAGAGACTTGGCCACTTGGTTAAGGGCATATAAGGTCAGCCTTTACGGAGGAGTTGGGAATAGTGAGTCGCTAAGTCAGCGCTTATATCAGATACCACTAGAATATGGAAATATGCTAAGGGTATTCGTTGGAGACGAAGCTACAGAGAAGTATATTAATCTTTTGTCACAGTATATTATTCTTCTCCAGTCGTTATTTATCGCTCAAATAAATAATGATGTTAATTTAATAGATGATCTTACAAAACAGATTTATCGAAATACAAAGGAAAGAGCTGCCTTGTTTGCACAGATGAATCCCTATTGGTCACAAAGTGAATGGATCACTTTGATGAATGCATTTACACAAATGCAAATCGAAGAGGCGACGACCTTTTTAACACAAGACTATGATCGGAATATTGAAATCTTTGATAGAATCTTGTCCCTTACAACGATTATGGGTGACTATTTCTCAGAAGGATTAACGTTCTTTTTTATGTTGAATCCTTATGGATCACAGAATTGAAGGCATAAAATTTATGACCAGACTGATTGCTGAATATCCTACGGTCATATATACTGGTCTTTAGAGAACCCTTAAATCATCACAAGTTACATAGGAGGCATTTGTGGACAAGCACACAATTTTAAAAAATATATATGGGTACGACTCGTTCCGTACGGGGCAGGAAGAGCTGATCGACAGTGCGCTTTCCGGGAGGGATGTCCTTGGAATCATGCCTACCGGCGCAGGAAAGTCCATTTGCTTTCAGGTACCGGCCTTATCTTTTGACGGAATTACCATCGTCATTTCACCTCTGATTTCGCTCATGAAAGATCAGGTCATGGCGCTGGTGGACGTTGGGGTCCGTGCAGCATACATCAACAGTTCCCTGACGGAGGCTCAGATCAGGAAGGTAATGGAAAATGCGCGCCTGGGTGTGTATAAAATTATTTATGTAGCGCCGGAACGGTTGCTGACGGATTCTTTCTTATCCCTGGTAGGATCCTTGGAAATCTCTATGATTGCAATCGATGAAGCCCATTGCATTTCCCAGTGGGGACAGGATTTCCGGCCAAGCTATCTGAAAATCACCGATTTTATCGATATGCTGCCTGCAAGACCGGTTATTGCAGCTTATACAGCAACGGCAACAAAGGTGGTAAAAGAGGACATTGTCTGTATGCTGGGACTGCAAAATCCCACTGTGATTGTAACTGGATATGACCGAAAAAACCTTTACTTTGCTGTGAAAAAGCCCCAAAGCAAGATGAACGCACTCCTTGATTACCTGAAGGAGAATGGAGATAAAAGCGGTATTATCTATTGCAATACCAGAAAAGCGGTGGAAGAGGTTCAGGAAGAATTGTTCCGAAGG
>JARBUO010000076.1 GCA_029239605.1 Bacillota bacterium
TATTTCAGTTTCCGCAAATCTTCGGAATAATTCCTGCTGAAGCAAATGTGTTTTCGTGAGTTTAAAATCCATTTTTCATTCTCCTCCTGTTTGATAAAATCAAATTGATCTCTTTTCTTCCCAGTATTGGTATGATAATATTATTATAAGAGAAAGGCTAAATAAAACAAGTATGCAGTTATTTCTGATTCGGTCAGGAAAAACTGAGTAATGGAGAATTGCAATGGATAGAAAAGAACGCATAACGGAATGCCCAGTTGCCTATGCCCTGAATTTAATCGGAGGAAAATGGCATTTGCAGATCATTTGGGCTTTGTATAAAAAGCCGGTGCAAAGGTACAATGAACTGAAACGAAGAGTAGACGGAATCACCAACATGATGCTTTCTCAATCCTTAAAAGAACTTGAGCAGTATGGCCTTGTCAACCGGACCCAATATCCCGAAATACCGCCCCGGGTAGAATACTCTTTGACGGAAGAGGGGCAGGTGCTGATTCCCCTCATTCGTGAATTGTCAAAATGGGGTGCCAAACAGATGAGTAAAAACTAGTATGATCTGTTCACATTATCCTGCTTGAAGCTGAATCTTCTTTAATTGGAGACTCAATGGCATTATCTTATATCGATTGTTCATTTGTTGGGCAGATAAACTACGGATTATACTATGTGGGGGCGAGTTTATGAACGGATTCACTAAGAAAGATATGGAGGAAGCATTCCTCGCCATAACTTCAATGATCAGCAGGACCGAGAATGCAAAAGATAAATTTGTGCAAGGCACCTCACAACATACGCTGCAAACGAACAGACTTAAGGCCCTTGCTATAGCTTCGTCGCTGATATCAAAAGAACTAAGCGAGGGTGATGTTACGGAGTATTATGTTAAAGACGATTTAGAAAGGGCACTAGCGCCAATAGCTTCTTTAATTAGTAAATCCGAAAAAGCGCAACAAAAATTAGTGCCCGGCACTTGGCAGCATACGATGCTGGGTAATAATCTGAAAGCACTCTATATAGCTTCTCCATTGTTAACGAAGGCATTGAGCGAGATAAGTGCCAGTAAAGGGCAGGTGGAATAATATCCGGCGCATTATTTAAATTAGATCTGGAATCCCAGCTCCATCAGCATTCCCTTGTCTTCCTCAATGTTATTGCCGGAGGTGGTCAGCAGATCCCCCGTTATTGTCGCATTAGCACCAGCAGAAAATGCCTTTCGTCCGGAGTTTTCCATCAGGATTCTTCCGGCTGCCAAACGGATTCTTGCCGTTGGATTGATAAAACGGAACATTGCTATGGTCCTCAATATTTCATTTTCTGTGAGCTGCCTGAGATTTTCGTAGTCGGTTCCCTTGATGGGCATCAGCGCGTTGATAGGAATGGATTCGATCCCTAATTCTGCCAGACTGACAGCCATATCCAGCCGGTCCTCGAATGTTTCGCCCATGCCGATAATTCCGCCGGAGCAGACCTTAAGCCCTGCGTTTTGCGCGAGCCGGATTGCCTGAAGCTTGTCTTCATAGGTATGGGTGGTGCAGATGTTTGGGAAATTTCTCTTTGAAGTTTCTATATTTTCATGATACATGGAAACACCGCTCTGTTTCAGAGCTGCAAACGCATCTGCGGAAAGCAGCCCGTGAGAAGCGCATAGGCTTATGCTGCATTCTTCCTTCATTCTTTTGTAGGCGCCGCAAACCGTCTCCAGCTCTTTACGGGTTAATGTTCGTCCAGCAGTTACGATGGAATAGCGATGTACCCCTTTGCCTTCATGCTTTTTACAATCGGCCAGAATCGTGTCGGTATCCAGTAAGCTGTACTCTGATATGCCGGTATGATTGTGGGAGCTTTGGGCGCAGAATTTACAATCCTCACTGCAACCGCCGCTTTTTCCGTTGATGATGGAACATAAGTCCACGGTATCCCCGCATAAGGCTTTCCGGATCTCATTGGCACCATCACAGAGTTCCTTTAAAACAGCGGTGGCGAAAAAAGTCAGATCATCCTGTCGCGTCAGCCTTCTGCCCCCTATGATCTCTTTTGAAAGTTTTTTGATCTCTATGTGATGTCTTCCTCTATCCATGTGATGTCTTCCTCCTGATGTTTCTTGCTCTATGTGATTTTTCTCTTTATGTTCTTTGATTTCCATGTTATGTTCGTTGATTTCCATATGGTTTTTTTGTCCTGTGGAAATCGATTATACATTGAGATGTCTGTCATGAATCAGGCAAGATAGCCGGCTTTTTTGATCCGCTTTCTGATGGTCGTGCCAAAGACGGCAGCAAGGATAATCTTTATAATGTCACCGGGAATATATGGAATGACGCCGGCAAACAATGCTGCCTTCAGGTCCAGATTCGCCTGCCAAGCCAGCCAGCCCGTGCCCAGGAGATAGGCAACGCACATTCCCAGGGCCATTCCCGCCATATACATATAAATTCTATCCGGAAATTTGTCCACAAAAAAGCCCGCGATAAGTGCCAGAAATATAAATCCAATGAGATATCCGCCGGTAGGGCCCAGCAGTTTTGAAGGCCCTGCTGTAAAATATGAAAAAACCGGTATGCCTGCAAAGCCAATCAAAAGGTATACCAAGTAACTGATCGTTCCGTTTTTGCAGCCAAGGATAACGACTGAAAAGAAGATGGCAAGGTTGGTAAGTGAAATCGGAACCGGTGAAATGGGTATTGGGAGAGAAAGCGGCCCCAGAATGCAGATAACCGCAGTCATAAGACTGATCAAGGTAAGGGTGGATATGTTTTTGTTTTTCATGGTACGATCCTTTCCGTAGGTAAAAAACATAATATAAGAACAATATGAGCATAACGTCAGCGGCTCCGATTGTCAACCTAAAATTAAAAATAGGTTTACGAAAAGGACGTCGCAATTATCAAAACCGGAACTAACTGGTAAATATCGCTGGCATATAAAAATAGGGCTTGCGCATAGCGATGATTGGAAAAATCGCTTATGCGCAGCCCTTTTTAATCATTTAGAATTTATTATGATAGATGAAAGCGTCGTTTCCAACACCTTTCAATACTTACCGTTCCATCACGGTGGGTGATATGCTGTAATGGTGCTTTAAACTGGACAGCACCACGTTGGTCTGAGTTCTCTTAATGCCGGGAATGGCTTTGATCCGGTTCATGAGAGCTTCCAGGGTGGCCGTATTCTTGGTGGTAATTCTGAGGATGTAATCATATTCCCCGGTCACGTAGTGGCATTCCAGAATCTCGTTTTCCTTTCCGACCATCTCGAAAAACTCTGCTGTGTCTCTGGGATTTTCCAAACTGAGGTTCATCAGAACGGTTAATTCCTGCCCAAGCGCTTTGGAATCCAGGATTACGGTGTACCGCTCAATGATCCCTGAAGCCTCCAGTTTTTTTAATCGTTCGCTTACGGCTGATAAGGACAGGTTCACCTGTTTACTAAGATCTGAGATGGAAACGCGGGAATTTTCCTGTAAAACTTCTAAAATTTTAGAATCAATCGTGTCCAAATTAATCACCACCCTTTTTTCTCCTTATATTTTAGCAATTTTCTGGAAAAATATCAATAGCTAATATGTTTTTGCACAGAACAGCATTCAATGGTATAATATCTGCGAATGCAGATAAATAGTGATGAGTTTTGAAGGAGGAAAGAACAGATGGCCGAAATTGAAAAACCAGGTACCAACGGCGAGCAGACGGCGTCAAATTTTATTCATAATATCATAGAAAAGGATCTTGAGAATCAAACCTACGGAAACAGAGTATACACCCGATTTCCTCCGGAACCCAACGGGTACCTTCACATCGGACATGCAAAATCAATCTGTCTGAATTTCTCAACGGCACAGAAGTATAACGGAAAGTGCAACCTGAGATTTGATGATACCAACCCAGTAAAAGAAGATACGGAATATGTAGAATCCATTGAAGCAGATGTAAAATGGCTGGGCTTCCAATGGGAGAAGCTGCTGTTTGCATCTGACTATTTTGATAAAATGTATGAGTGTGCTGTTGCCCTGATCAAAAAAGGAAAGGCATACGTCTGCGACCTTACGGCAGAAGAAATGAAACAGCACAGGGGAACCCTTACGGAATCAGGAAAAGAGAGCCCGTATCGAAACAGATCCGTCCAGGAAAACTTAGAACTCTTTGAGAGCATGAAAAAAGGACAGTTCAAAGATGGAGAAAAGGTTCTCCGTGCGAAAATCGACATGTCCTCCCCTAATATCAATATGAGAGATCCGGTCATCTACCGTATTGCTCATGCAGAGCATCATAACACCGGAGACAAATGGTGCATTTACCCCATGTACGACTATGCCCACCCCATTGAAGATGCCATAGAAGGGATTACGCATTCTATCTGTACGCTGGAGTTTGAAGATCATAGACCTCTGTACGACTGGGTCCTCAAGGAATTGGAATGGGAGCAGCCGCCCCAGCAGATCGAGTTTGCAAGACTGAATCTGACCAATATGGTGATGAGTAAGAGATATTTAAAGGCCCTTGTGGACGATGGCAATGTGGATGGCTGGGATGATCCCAGAATGCCTACCATCGCAGGTCTCAGAAGAAGAGGCTTTACGCCCGAAGCGATTCGCGATTTCTGTGAAAGAATCGGCGTTTCCAAGGCCAACAGCATGGTGGATATTGCACTTTTGGAGCACTGCATCCGTGAAGATCTGAAAGACAAGGTTGAGAGCCGCATGGTGGTTATGAACCCGCTGAAGGTGGTCATCACCAACTATCCTGAAGATGTTACGGAAGAAGTTGATATTGAAAACAGCAAGGAAGACGAAGCGAAAGGCATCCGAAAAGTGCCATTCTCAAGAGAACTCTACGTTGAACGGGATGATTTTATGGAAATTCCCGAGAAGAAGTATTTTCGTCTCTTCCCTGGTAATGAAGTAAGGTTTAAAGGTGCTTATTTTATTACCTGCCAGGAAGTGGTCAAGGATGACGATGGCAATGTGATTGAACTCCGGTGTACTTATGATCCGGAAACAAGAAGCGGCAGCGGCTTTGACGGAAGAAAAGTTAAGGGAACCATTCACTGGGTAGATGCGAAAACTGCGGTAAAAATAAAAATCAGATCCTACGGCTATCTGATGATCGAGGATGAAAAGGGAGAAAATATCCTGAACCCCGATTCCCTGAGGGAGTTTGAAGCCTATGGGGAGCCTGCTTTGTTAAATACGGCGGCGGGGGAAAGATATCAATTTTTCCGCCATGGATATTATATCGCCGATGAAGCACTTACCAATGATCTGAAAAGCTCTTGGAAAAAATAAATAAATAAAACAGAATATTAAAACGTTAAAAGTGCCGCTCAAGCAGTAGATTTCTTGGATTTCCCGGACAATGGACGGCGAATCAGGAATGATACAGACTTGCGGCACTTTAGTTGATTGGAACGAAGGCATGGCAGACGCAAGCCAAAGACAATGCGTGATGAGCCTGTGCCGAACAGGAGGAACTATGGATTACTATAAGGAATCGCTGAAACTTCATGAAGAGCATCAGGGTAAGTTGTCTGTTGTCAGCAAGGTACCCCTCAAAAACAAGGATGATCTGAGCACCGCGTATACACCGGGAGTGGCAGAGCCTTGCAGGGAGATCAATCGTGACCCTGATTTGGTCTATAAATATACAACAAAAGGAAACACCGTTGCGGTAATCAGTGACGGTTCTGCTGTTCTGGGGCTTGGTAACATAGGGGCTAAGGCGGCAATTCCAGTCATGGAAGGGAAGGCTGTTCTTTTTAAGGCTTTTGCTGATATCGATGCCATCCCCATCTGCCTTGAGACCCAGGATACAGAAGAGATTATTCATATCGTGAGAAATATTGCACCCACACTGGGCGGAATCAATCTGGAGGACATCTCTGCGCCCAGGTGCTTTGAGATCGAAAGAAGACTGCAGGAGCTGCTGGATATCCCCGTATTTCATGACGACCAGCATGGAACCGCCATTGTGGTATCCGCTGCGGTAATCAACGCACTAAAGCTTACCGGGAAGAAATTCAGCGACATCAAAGTCGTCATGAACGGCGCAGGAGCGGCAGGCGCTGCCATCGTCAAGATGCTGCAGGCCCTTGGCACAGAGGATATCGTGATCTGTGATACAAAAGGGATTATTGCAAAGACCAATCCAAACCTGACTCCCAGCAAAAGGGAACTTGCGGAGCTGACAAACCATGAAAACCTGACGGGTTCTTTGGCAGAAGCGGTAAAGGGAAGAGACCTCTTTATCGGGGTATCCGGACCAAAGATGCTGACGGTAGAAATGGTCAGGTCCATGGCCCATGATCCCATCATCTTTGCAATGGCAAATCCGGAACCGGAAATTATGCCGGAGCTGGCAAGAGAAGGCGGAGCAAGGATCATTGGAACGGGGCGTTCTGACTTCCCAAATCAGATCAATAACGTGCTGGCTTTCCCAGGGATCTTTAAAGGCGCGTTGTCCGTAAGAGCTGCACGAATCACAGAGGAAATGAAGGTCGCGGCGGCGTATGCCATCGCCGACATTATTCCAGAGAGAGAGCTTAAGGAAGATTACATTATCCCCAGTGTGTTCCACCCCGGTGTGGCCGAGGCCGTTGCAAAAGCCGCAGGAGAGGCGTGGACGAATCAGTGTAAATAAGCACAGGAACCGCTGATTTGATGGTTTGTGCGAAGATGATCCGGGAAAAATTAGCCGATCAGAGGTGGGCACGGAATGAATCAGCGTTTCCATAAACCTTAAGAAAGGAAACGGAAACATGGAAGGAAAACAATACCGGATTGAGCATGATTCTATGGGCGAGATTGCCGTAGAAGCAGATAAGCTTTGGGGTGCGCAGACGCAGAGAAGCCTCGAGAATTTTAAAATTGGTACGGAAAAGATGCCTCTTGAAATTATTCGCGCCTTCGCAGTGCTGAAAAAAGCTGCTGCCTTGGTGAATCTGGAACTGGACATGCTTGATGCTCAGATGGCAGAGGCCATTGCACATGCATGCGATGAGATCGTAGAAGGAAAGTGGGATGACCAGTTCCCACTGGCTGTGTGGCAGACCGGAAGCGGTACGCAGACCAACATGAACGTAAATGAGGTTATTGCCAGCAGAGGAAATGAACTTTTAGGGGAAGCGCGGATTCATCCGAATGATCATGTGAATAAAGCGCAGAGTTCAAACGATACCTTCCCCACAGCCATGCATATTGCAGCGCTCACTGAGATCGAGGACCGCCTGTTTCCCGCTCTTTTTCGTCTGGAGGAGACCTTTCGGGATTTGAGCCAGCGATACCAGCATATCATTAAGATCGGAAGAACCCATTTGCAGGATGCAACTCCACTGACCCTGGGGCAGGAGATCAGCGGCTGGCTTATGATGCTGGAACAGACCGAAAGTATGATTCGAAACAGCTTGGAATATGTTCGTGATATTGCCCTTGGTGGCACCGCAGTAGGGACGGGGCTGAATACGCATCCGGAGTTCGGTGTAAGAGTCGCAGCGAAGCTCTCCATGCTTACAGGGATAACCTTTGAAACAGCGCCCAATAAGTTTCACGCCCTCACCAGTAAAGATGCCTTGGTTCACACCCATGGTGCGATAAAAGCTCTTGCAGCAAATCTGCTGAAGATCGCAAATGATGTAAGATGGCTGGCCAGCGGCCCCCGTGCCGGAATTGGAGAACTCTTCATTCCCGAAAATGAGCCGGGAAGTTCCATCATGCCCGGTAAGGTGAATCCCACTCAGTGTGAGGCGCTTACCATGGTATGCTGCCAGGTGATGGCCAATGATCAGGCGGTGAGTTTTGCCGCTTCTCAGGGAAACTTTCAATTGAATGTATATATGCCGGTTCTGATTCACAATATGCTTCAGTCCATAAGACTGTTATCCGACGCAATGGACTCTTTTGAGACAAACTGTGCTTCTGGAATCCTTCCCAATGAAGAGAAGATCAAACGCAACCTGGAATCTTCCCTGATGCTGGTCACAGCACTGAATCCACATATCGGTTATGAAAAGGCTGCTGTCATTGCAAAGACGGCTTACGGCCAAGGGTTGACCCTGAAGGAGGCCGCTGTATCTCTCGGTATTTTGACAGAAGCGGAATTTGATCGTTTCGTTGATCCTGCCAAAATGGTCTGAGCTGGCGGTCCGTTCGGAATCGCTCCGGAGCCGGGAGTTATAAGGTGAATTTTTATAGTCTGTTGAATCGCGGCAAAACCGCAGGATAAATGGAGGCAGAAATGGAACTGGACAGTAAAGCTTATATTGATGAATACATCGAGAGAGCGAGAAAAGCACAGAAAATCTATGAGAAGTTTTCCCAGACGCAGATTGATGAAATCGTTATGACAATCGGCAGAGTGGTTCACGACAATGCTGAGTATCTTGCGGAAATGGCGGTGGAAGAAACCGGCATGGGTGTTTTGGCAGATAAGATCGCAAAGAACAGAGGGAAAGCGAGAATCATCTGGAACAGCCTGAAGGGAAAGCTTTCCACTGGCATCATAGACCGGGATGAAACAACCGGAATTACAAAGATTGCAAAGCCAATCGGCGTTGTAGCAGCCATAACTCCCTGCACCAATCCCATTGTGACACCCATGAGTAATGCAATGTTTGCACTCAAGGGGGGGAACGCCATCATCATTACGCCCCACCACATGGCAATACGCTGCAGCACCAGAACCGTAGAATTGATCAATGAGGCGATCGGAAAGCTTGGGGCGCCCGAAAACCTGATTCAGATCTTGGATCAGCAGTCCAGAGAGAATACCAAAAACCTGATTTCCAGTGCAGATATCGTCATCGCCACCGGCGGGATGGGTATGGTTAAGGCTGCGTACAGCAGCGGAAAACCAGCGCTGGGTGTAGGTGCCGGCAATGTGCAGTGCATTATCGACCGGGATGCGGACATTGACACTGCAGTGCCTCAAATTATCGCAGGCAGGATTTTTGACAACGGTATCATATGCTCCGGAGAGCAGTCCATAATCATGCCGGAAGAACGTTATGATGAAATACTGCAGGCCTTTGAAAAAAACGGTGCATGGGTAATTCGCGGTGCTGCGGAGAAAGATGCCATGAGACAGGCCATATTTGCAGAAGGAGCCATGAGCAGGCATGCTGTTGGGCAATCGGTTGATACCATCGCCAGGCTTGCAGGTCTGAAAGCACCTGCGGGAACGAAGGTAATCATAGTCGAAGCCGACGGAATTGGAGAGGAAGACATTTTGGCCAAGGAAAAAATGTGCCCCGTTCTTGCCGCTTTTTCCTACCAAACATTTGAAGAGGGTGTCGAAATTGCACGTGCGAATCTCGAAGCGGAAGGAAAGGGACACAGTGTTTCCGTTCATTCCAATAACAAAGACCATATAGAATATGCGGGAAAAGAGCTTTGCGTCAGCAGGTTTGTAATCAACCAAACCTGTGCCACCAGCGCCGGAGGAAGTTTCTATAACGGTCTGGCACCCACCAATACACTGGGGTGCGGTTCCTGGGGGAATAACAGCATCTCAGAGAACCTGGACTATAAACACCTGATTAATGTATCCAGAATCGCTTATTACATGAAGGATAATCCTGTACCTTCTGATGAGGAACTCTGGAAGCTCTAGCCCTTCATAAGCACAACCACTCCATAATCCCTGAAACCCTATCATATCCTAGTTTTATAATTGCCGCTGCCGGAGGTTCACTGCTTTGTTGGTGAAAACCCGGAGCGGCATTTTTAATAAATATTGCACCACTCTATTTGAGATTAAATAGCACTGATCACTGCAGTCAAATCCTGATCAAAATTCTCCAGTTCAACGCGTAAATCATAGGTCTCGCCCTTTAGGATAGCTTTTTCCAGCTCTGCGCTTGATTCCATCAGATCGAGCATACCCAATGTTCCGCTCAGACCCTTGATCGAATGGGCAAGCCTCCGGGCTTCGTCGTAGTTTTTCTCCTCCAAAAGAGTGGAGATATGCTCGGTACTTTTTACGTAGTTGTCCTTAAATTTTTGTACGTGCTTGTCATAGATACTCCGCATTCCTCCCATATTGCGGATGGCCTCGTCTTTTCCCGAAAACGGATCTTGTGGAGCGTCTGATCTTTTTCGCTTGCCTGCAGAAAGTCCTTCTGAATCCATTGCGGGAGAGGAACTCCCGGTTGGTAGTTCGCTGCTTGATGGAATCCCGGCGGTTCCCATTGCGCCAGATATCCCGCTTCCCGATAAAGGCATTTCATGAATGGGGAAATATGGTGCAACAGCATTGTAAAAAGCTTCTACTTTAAAGGGTTTCAGAATGAAACATTCAATGGTGTCCGCATGTTCTGCTCTAATCTGGTCATTGATGTCCGATGCCGTTAACGCTACAATCGGTGTTTTGACGCCCATCTCTTTTTTCAGGATATGGGCCGCTGTATAACCGTCCATATTTGGCATATGGATATCCATCAAGATCAGGTTGTAGTAATCGCAAGGCTTGTCCTTGCAGCTTTGTACTGCGGCGATTCCGTCAGAAGCTGTGTCGCAGGTAATATTTACTTCGTTCAGGAGTCTTACAGCAACCTCTGCATTGATGTCCGTATCTTCTACCACCAGCGCTTTTCCACCGCTCCCGTCCAGGGGGATTCTGCTGATAACTCCTGCTGAGGCACTAAGCCTTGGGTCCAGGCTTTTTTTCGCAGGCAGTGAGAAATAGAATCTGCTTCCCTGACCTTTCGTGCTTTTCACCCACATTCTGCCGTCCATACTTTCAATTATATTTTTGCAGATGAATAGCCCCAGCCCCGTGCCCTGATGCTGCTTGGTCAGGTGATTTTCAAGCTGTTCAAACTCACGGAAAAGCTTGGAAATATCTTTCTCTGCAATGCCAATCCCCGTATCTTCAATGCAGAATTGGAGCAGGACGGTATCATCGTTCTCCGAGAGCGTCTCCACTGCAAGCTTAATGTATCCGCTGTCTGTAAATTTACTGGCGTTGTTGATGAGGTTAACCAGAACCTGGACGAATCTTGTCTTGTCTAAGTGAAGACAAAGGCTATGATTGAAATTGTATTCTGTACGCCACTGAATGCCGCGGCTTGCAAGCTGACTGGAGAACATATCTTCCACATTCTTTATGACGCTTTCCAGAGAAAAATCTGATGGATAGAGACTGAGAGAGTTGTTCTTGATTTTTGACAAGTCAAGCACGTCACTGATGATGGTCAGCAGAATGTCTGAGGAGGTTTCAATCTTGCGCAGAAGTTCTTTTTGATTCTGGGAAAGGCGGGTGCTCTTCAGGAAATGAACCATTCCCAGAATGGCATTAATGGGCGTTTTTATTTCGTGGGAGATGTTTGCGATGAAGGAATCTTTCGCCTGGGAATAAAAATTGATTTCTTTGAGCTGCTTCCGAAGCTGAAGCTGTAAATCTTCTGTCTTTGTATTATCCCTTATAATATGAATGTACTTACTGTTCCCGCGTTCATCTTCTATTGTAAAATAGTTGTAAAAGATGCTCTTTTTTTTGTTGCCGATGAAAAGGTCGACCTGTCCTTCTCCGCTGGGTTCGAACATGGTTCTTTCTTCGATAATCTCTGAAATTTGCTGGTCAAAGGTCTCCCTCGGCGTTTTTCCGATAGGATTTATTGCAGAGATGCCCATGATCTCCTTATAGCCGGATGTGACATAATCGAAACGGTAGTCCTTATCAAGTATTGCGATACCTCCGTCAAAATTCTCTACAATCGTATTATAAAGCTTTCGGAAATAGGAATTAAAAGCATTTTCCCGCATGATCAAATAGAACGTAACCGTTGAAAAGGCAAGGAGGATCAGGGATACGCCAACCAGAGAATACTCAGCGATCCTCTGACGGAAAATAATATGATCTGTTTTTTCATTCAGACGGTCAATGTACAGTTTGGTGAGCTCGCTCATGAGTGTGGCTTGAAGCTCTGACGCATTATCGTACTCGGGGCTTGTCAGAAGATCACCAGTCCGGTTGTTGACTGCAGTTGTAATTCGTTCCACAACCATGTGAAAACTCTTTAAAAACTGGAGATAAAGCCGCTGCTCCTCTTGGGTGAATTGAACATAAGCGGTTTGTGAAGAAAGGGTAAAATCTGCATTCAGCAAGGTCTTTTTTAAGCTGTCACTAACTTGACTGCCTGTGAAAATGCGATATTCTAATGAGATGTTATCATTTTCAAAATAACTGTTTCGAAGGTTGTAAACCTCAGACTTATACTTTTCATCGTTGGTTTCCAGAAATTGAAGGGCGTTGACGTAGAGTTTATCCAGAAGACTTGCGTATTTCATATTCAGACTAAGCAGGTTGTTTTTCTGGGATTCTATCGTTAGAATCTCGTCACGATAGGCAAAGACAGACATGGTATTCATGATCAGAATTATGACAAGACTGATAATCATAACAGCCATAAAACTCAAATTCACTTTTTTCATAAAGAAATCTCCTTTTTGCCGACAAAAGAAGTGAAAGCTGCAAGTATCATTGAATTTGGGTAAAGACTATTTCGGTATCTTGTACCAGATTGTTTTGTTTTACATACATTTTAGCCTCTTTTTACTTTCTCGCCAAAAAAATTCAAAAAAATACAGATCGGATTCCATTTTTCGCATATTGTGAGTACTATTTTACAGCTTGAGAAATAAAATGTAAATTCTAAAACTATAATTTCAATTTGGAAAGGGAGAGATATTATCGACAAAATCTGATAAAATAAGAGGAAATAGGTAAGCCCGCTCTGGAAGTGCGCTTTCCTTCCCAGTCAGGAGCGGAAACATAATGGAAAGGAAAAATTCGGGATGGACACAATTCTTTTGATTCTAAAAATAGTAATAGCAGTCGCGGGTGGTATTGGGGCAGGGCTGCTTACCAGATACGTTTTCAATCGGATCCCAGCCAAGTGGCTTTGTGATTACAATGAGGAACCCAGCCATGAAATGTGGGGGACTCGAATCCGCAAAAGGCCCTGGGATGCTGTTTTTGTACTGGTATTTGCTGCTGTCGCTCTGAAACTCATACAGATCGGTCTAATCTATTCCATCCCCGGATTGGCGGCAATCTGGCTGCTGGTCCAAATCGGAATTGCAGATTGGAAGTATATGATCATCCCTGACCAGTTTGCAGTTGCATTGGCCGCCACAGCATTCGGTTTTATACCATTTCAGGATTCTTTCTCAGCTCAGCTTCTGGGAGCCGCTGCCGGCGGCGGAAGTATGCTTTTGATCGGAATTCTCGGAACACTGCTGCTTCGGAAAGAGGCATTGGGGTTTGGGGACGTAAAGCTCATGTCTGCGGTTGGCCTGATCTGCGGGCTGCAGGGAATTGCTATCGTTTTTGTCCTAACCATCTTTTCCAGTGCACTTGTCTTCGCGGTGGGTTTGATTTCCGGAAAATTAAAAACGACCGATCAACGTCCGCTGGGCCCATTTATTGCCGCAGCAGCTGCGATCTATATCCTGTTCTATAAAGAACTTGGAGTCTTTGCTTCGTTATTCTAAATCTTTACGATCGGTGGAGCCGGTTCTGTATACGTATAGGATTTCTCATTGATCAAAAGGCTGATGTAACGGACCATTTCATCGATGGAAATCGGCGTATTATTTTCAAGCCACCAGATCGAAGCGGAAATAAGCGCTCCGGAATAAAACTGGGCAATCACCGGACATGGAATGCTGTGATAAACCCCCCGCGCTTCGTTTTCCTGGAGTTTCGTCTGAATAAGATTGTTGACGGAGAGATTCAGCATGGGAAGAACTGAGTTGTTGCCTGCGCGAAGGATACCCGTCAAAAAAAGCTCCTTGTTATCTGCCATGTATTCCAAAGATTTTCGGATCAGACCCATGTAATAGTCTTTCATCGATTCTGCGGAGAGCAGATGATCTTCATCCCCTTCAAAGGTGCGAATCAGCTCCTGTACGCAAAAGTCCAGAAGATGATATTTATCTTCAAAATGTTTATAAAATGTTGTTCGATGCACCATGGCCCTGTCGCAGATGTCTGTGACAAAGATCTCTTCAAAAGACCGCTCCAGAAGAAGGGACAGCAGCGCCTGCGAAAGAAGCTTGTATGTCCTTCTGACTCTCAAATCTCCTTTATTTTTTGTTTCATAAGAACCCATATTCCGCTTCCTTTCTGAGTGAAACTTTCATTCACAAATTTTTTGTTCTACAAATTAACCAATGTGTACAATTAAGTGACAAGAGACAGCACTTTGTGTCTTGTATTTGTCATACTGATAGTATAGATTATATCTACACGGTTGTAAAGATAATCGTCACATGTAGATGAATAAAATAGAAAATGTCTATCGGAAAGGCGGCATATAAAATGAAAAAAGAAGTTTGTTTCACACTGATTATGGTTCTGATTGCCGGAACCATCACGGCATATGGGGGAAACGCCTCTGCGGGAACGGTTTCCGCCACTGCACCCGCCGGATCTCTGGTGACAACTATGGGTACTTCAGTCACCATAAACGGCTCATCAGTTACAGGCGCTTCAGTTACCACCGGGACCTCGGTTACAACCACAGGCGCTTCAGTTACCACCAGCGGACCCTCAGTCACGGCAACAACCGATTCGTCAATTACCGTATCGGGCTCTGCCATTTCCACAGAACCGATCTGTCTGTCGATAAAAGAGGCGGTTAAAATTATGCAGACAACAGGAGCGAGGGCTGAAACAGCAGAGCTCAATAAAAAATCTGACAACGCGCTTGCAAAAGGCTATGGCGAAACCGTATCCAAAATCTCGAAGATTTTAGACGGACTTGAATTGCTGGATCAATACAGTGCGCTGGGCTACGTAAACTCTTCTACAGCAATTGAAAAGAGTCTGGAAGCACAGGAGGGCGGAGCCACTGCAGTAAACAAAAAAGTCTCAGAACTGAGAAGAGATTTTGCAAAAGGTCAGATTGACAACAACTACAAAGCGGAGATGAATCAGATCGAGTACGAAACCCTAAAGGTATACTACGGTGTGTTGCTTGCCACGGATAACCTGAAGACAGAGGAAGACAACCTGAAAACACAGCAGGATATCCTGAAGAATACGAAAGCACAGTACCAGGCTGGCATGCTGGCAAAGAAAGATGTTCTTTCGGCAGAATCCGCTGTGACTGCAGCGAAAAGCAGCGTACAGGCGGCGAGAACGAAACTGGAATATGCCAGGATGAGCTTTAACTACCTTCTTGGTTTCTCTGCAACACAACCGGTAGTCTTCACGGATAAACTGGAGATGGTAACCACTTCGGCAATAGATACGCAGGCATCGGTGAAGAATGCTCTCGCATCGAGAAATGAGCTTAAAGGAGCTGATTTTGCAGTAAAGATCCATCAAATACTGCTTGATAATCTAAAGGCATATCCCAAAAGCTCGGCCACCTATATGGAACAGCAGGTTGCTTTGCTTTCTGCTGAAAAGACCAAAAAGGACGCACCTGTCCTGATCGAAATTGAAGTAAGAAATAAAGCTGCTGAACTGCAGGATAAGGCAGCAGCGCTGGAAGCAGCCCGATCCATTCAGACCTATGCGCAGGAGGGATATCGGCTCATCGATATTTCATACCAGGCAGGAATGACCACACTTGCAGAACTTCAGCAGGCGCAGCTGAATGTTTACAAAGCAGGTCTTGCGGTCTCTAAGGCCATATCGGATTATGATCTTGCGGTTTATGACTTTCAATACACCGCAGATGTAGGAACGTCACGGCTGCCTCTTTAGCAGAGGTGCCACGGCTGGCCGGATGATGATAAACTACGGATTATAAATGAAAAAGAAGGAAGCGATATTATGAATTTTGCAACGAAGAATAAAAATTTAATCATCATTATTTCAATCGTTATCATACTCTGCATCGCATTTGCTCTTGCAGGACCAAAGGCTGCGGGAAAAGAAGCGTTGGTAATTCAGGGGAATCTGAAAACTCAGGAAATTGATATTAACTCCAAAATAGCGGGTATTGTGGACCAGGTTCTTGTAGAAGAAGGCCAGGAAGTTAAGAAGGGCGATACGCTGGTGGTTATATCAAGCGAGAGTATCGAGGCAAAAAAGCGTCAGGCAGAGGCTGCGACAGCGGCGGCAGAAGCACAGTATAACAAAGCAGTCAATGGAGCCAGAAGCCAGGAGGTTGCTCAGGCCAAGGCTGCTTTTGACCTTGCTGAAAAGACGTATCTTAGAATAAAGACCCTCTATGAGCAAGAAGCGGTATCTGCAAACACGTATGATCAGGTCTATGCCCAGTATACTGCAGCCAAAGAGGTTTACGATATGGCATCTCAGGGGGCGAGAGCAGAGGATAAGGCTGCAGCTGAGGCACTGGTATCTCAGGCAAAGGCTGCAACCGCAGAGGTTCAAAGCTATCTGGACGATGCGGTGATCAAAGCATCCATGGATGGAACCGTAACGGCTTTGAACGTAAATGAAGGAGAGCTGGTCAGTACGGGAATGCCCCTTGCAACACTTACAAGCAAAGAAAAGCCGTATGTTGAGATCAATGTAAAGGAAACAGATCTGGGAAAGGTCCAGACCGGAGCAGAGGTCGATGTTACGATCGCAGCATACCCCAATGAAGTATTTAAGGGGAAAGTGGCAAATGTCAGCCAGAAGCCTGACTTTGCAACGAAGAGGGCAACCAGCAACAATGGAGATTTTGATGTGCTTTCCTATGGTGTCAAGATTGAATTGATCAATTTGGATAAAGAGGTTTATCCCGGAATGACAGCAATGGTTAATCTCGGAAGTACAGACGGAGAATAGCAATGAAACGGCGGCTCTTTCAATTTTTTATGGCGTTTTACCTCTATAAAAAGCGCCACCCCAAAAGGGTAATGACCTTTCTGGTATTCATTGTAGTGCCTCTTGCCACCGGCTTGATTCTGGGATATGAAATGAGCAGCAATGTGGCGACGGCAATCCCCACTGTGGTTGTGGATCACGATCATTCAGACTTCAGCAGAAGCGTGATCGAATATGTGGACCAAAGCAATTACTTTAATGTTGTGGAGGAGGCGCAAAATGACGAGCGGGTAGAGGCTGCTCTTTATGACCGGGCAGCTTATGTGGGCTTGATTATACCGGAGAACTTCTACAGTGACATGCGCGAGGGGAAAGCTCCAAAGATTTTAACGGTGTATGACGGGTCTTCTCTTGCAGTAATCTCATCCTCAAAATCGGCGATGTCGGAAATTTTACTGACGTTAAAGGCCGGCTATATGATAAAGGTTTACGAAGGCAAAATGAGCATTGCTCCGGCAAGCGTCAGGAATCACGCGGTTCCCATCGATGCCACCTATCGCCTCCTGTTTAATCCTACCCGAAATTTCAGAAATTTCATCCTGCCGGGAATGCTTGCAGCATTGATTCAAGTTGGGATTGCCTGCATGGGCGCGGAGAGGGCGAGCGAAACAAGAGGAAAAGGGCTTGCTTTTTCTGAGCACCTGATGATTATTCTGAAATGGGGAAGCTTGGGGGCAGTATCCATAGCTCTGACTTTAACGGAACAATATCTGCTTTTCGATATGCCGTACCGGGGGACGATTCTGGGGGGCACAGCAATGACTGTGCTATTTTCCTGCGTAGTATTCAGCATAGGCTATCTGGCAGGTTCGATTCTTTCGGATCGGATGTTTGCCAGTCAGGTTGCCGCTGTTATTGTTCTTCCTTCGACGATTCTGGGGGGCTATACCTGGCCGGTATTGGCAATGCCGCCATTTTTTCAGGCCTTTGCCCGTATTATCCCATTCTACTACTATGGTAATACGATACGGGATCTTTGCTTGAAGGAGCTGGCTTTTCGGCATATACTCCCAGATCTTCAGATTCTGGTGATCTTTGGGGTAGTCCTGATTGCCCTGCTCTACCTCATTAAACGGAAGGAGGTTCAGGCATGAAACGTCTCATCGAGCTGATCATGAAGTACAAACCTCCGATTATATTAATATTGGTTCCCATTGGGTTTACTCTGTTATTCGGAGCGGCGATGAGCCCCATCTTTGTTGATGACATTCCCATTGCAATCCTTGATTTGGATCAATCGGAACAATCGAGAGAAATTATACGGGATTTTGAAGCTTGCAACGTATTTGACATAA
Source organism: Bacillota bacterium (assembly GCA_029239605.1). Taxonomy (GTDB): domain Bacteria; phylum Bacillota; class Clostridia; order Peptostreptococcales; family Anaerovoracaceae; genus Anoxybacterium. Next base: position 18,077 of record JARBUO010000076.1, read on the forward strand.
CGGAATATGCTGAATCTTCGGAGCAGATCAAGGAAGAAATCCTCTTAGGTAAAATCAAAGGGGCACTGATTCTGCCCGCAGGTTTTGAAGCGGACGTGGCCGGGCGAAAGGGTGCAAAAGCACTGATGCTGATGGACGGGTCAAATTTCCTTGTGGGAAACAACCTGATGCTTTATGCAAATAAGATCTTCACGGCCAAGAATACAGAACTCCAAGTCGCTGATTTAGAAGCGGGGGGCATGCTGCCCGCTGTGTCCGAAGATGCCATCAACACCTTGACGCTGGCAGACAGAGCGCTTTACAATCCGCAACTTGGATATTTCTATTATCTCTATCCCGGACTACTGGGGGTATTTGTGCAGCAGACGTATCTGAATGTTATTGCCCCGATTCTTCTTAAGGAAAAGCAGCGGCTGAAACGGATGCCCCTGGACCGGATTGCAAGAAAGATCAGACCTAAGGAGATGGCGCCTCTTATTGTTCAATATGCTGCCATGACTTTTGTTGGAGCGCTTGCTTGTATGCTGATCGTTCACGGCCTCTTCGCCTATCCCTTAAATGGAAACTTGGCGTTGACTTTGTTGATACAGGTTCTTTTTTTGGCAGGGCTTACGGGTGTTGCATTTGTACTTGCTGCAATCTTTGACGACGTGACGCACTGTACACAGTTTGTCATGTTCCTTGCGATTCCGTCCATGCTCTCCTGCGGTTATGGGTGGCCGGAATTTATGATGGCGTCCGGGTTTGCTAAGGTCATGAAGGCGGTATGGCCCCTTTACTACTATGCCAACCCGCTGAAAGAGCTTATGCTCAAGGGTGCGGGGTTTGAGTCCATTGCTCCCTTTATTATAGGGGGAGCGCTCTTTGCAGCATTCTGGATGCCGGCCGGAATGTGGATTTACCGTCAAAAAATACGAACGATGAAACAAATTGAAGAGGAAGTGCAAAACAACATAGAGAGAGGATAGCCAAAGGGCTATCCTCTCTCTATGTTGTTGTATGAGTTTAATGGAGTAGTAGTATTCAAAATCAATTGGGCATCGAATCGCGACGTTTCCTTTATCAATGGTAAACCGCCGCCATTCCCTCAATAGTATTACAGAAATCATTTTATAATATTATAGACACTATTGTAACAATAAGTTTAGAATATTTCAACAACAATTTACTCAATTTTCAAAATATTATAAATACTCAAACAAAAAAGCATCGTTATGTTTCCGTTTCAATCACAAAATGATTTGCTGCAGAACCGGTGGATGGATAAATAAATTTGACGCAAGCTATTAATTGATAGTATAATATTTTGATACTTTATTGATGATTTATAGTGGAGATATAGGCGTCTGCCTCTTATGATTTATAGTGGAGATATAGGCGTCTGCCTCTTTATTATCCCATAGAGCAGATGCTGCGGAAGGAAAAAGAATGATTACAAGCAAACAAAGAAGCTTTTTAAGAAGTATGGCTCACGAACTGGAGCCGACAGTATATATCGGTAAAGCAGGCTTGACGGAAAATATTGTCAAGGAGATGAGCATTGGACTGGAGCATAGAGAATTGGTGAAGGTGAAGCTGCAGGAAGGCTGCGACCTTTCTCCAAAAGAAACTGCGAATGAACTTGCGGACCTTCTGAAAGCAGAATTTGTACAAGCCATCGGAAGAAAATTTACATTATATAAACAGTCAAAAGATCATAAAAAAATAGAACTGCCCAGATAAAAGCAGATTTAGGGAAACGTTGATTAATTCAGCGCTTCCTTAGAAAGTGAAAGAGGACGAAGATGCACAGAAAGAAAAGAAGGATTCGAATCATCCTTATCTTACTGCTTATCGCTTCGGCAGCTTTGACACCTTTTTTCATCAGCGCTTACGTAAAAAGTGCTGCAGGCCAGTATCTGATTGATGAGAAAGCTGCTGCGGATCTGAAAGCAGACTGTATTCTGGTTCTTGGAGCCGGTCTAAGACCCGATGGATCGCCAAATCTCATGCTAAGGGATCGTTTGGATAAGGGGCTTGCGCTCTATTTTGCCGGAGCAGCGCCCAAGCTTTTGCTGAGCGGCGATAACGGGCAGGAACAGTATGATGAAGTCAATGCTATGAAACAGTATGTTCTGGATGTCGGTGTTCCGGCAGAGGATATCTTCCTTGATCATGCTGGCTTTTCCACCTATGAATCCATGTACCGTGCAAGAGATATTTTTAAAGCAGAACAGGTAATTGTCATAACCCAGAAATATCATCAGTATCGGGCAATCTATGCGGCGAGAAAACTGGGAGTAGAGGCTTATGGCGTCTCAGCCGTACAAAAGGCATATGCGGGGCAGAGCTATCGAGAAATCCGTGAGATTCTGGCAAGAACCAAGGATTTTCTGAAATTGGTGGTACAGCCGGAACCGACATACCTGGGCGAGGCGATTCCCATCAGCGGAAGCGGTCTGCTTAGCCATGACTGAGGATATCATTACTGACGGCAGCTAAACGCCGCCGGAACCGGAAAGTGAAGTATATTTTCATTTTCATCGTGAAGAAATTGGCCGGACGACAGTAAACTGAGGAATTCAATGAAAAATATTCTGCTTACAATTGCATATGACGGAACCGAGTTTTGCGGATGGCAGAGACAGCCGGGGCAGAGAAGTGTTCAGGGTGAAGTGGAGCGTGCGCTCAGCCAGGTCTGCGGGCAGCCGATTCAAATCCATGGAACCAGTCGAACAGATGCCGGTGTTCATGCTTTGGGTCAAAGGGCAAGCTTTGCTGCTGATTTTAGAATTCCGGTGGAGAAGATCCCCGTTGCAGTCAATGGACTTCTTGCTGTCACAGAAAAAAGCAGAGGCAGAAACCATGGCGGTGATGTAGCTCTTCTTGATGCCGTGGAGATGCCTGAAGACTTTCACGCAAGATTTGCGGCAGCAGGGAAGAAATATACGTATCAGATCAGAAACAGCAGCAGCCCGGAACCCTTTCTCAGGAACTACCGTTATCATATCTATAAAACACTGAACGTGAAGGCGATGAAACAGGCAGCTGCATTCGTAGCGGGTACCCATGATTTTAAGTGCTTTCAGGCTGCAGGCGGAAAAGTGATGGAATCCACAGTGCGGACCGTTTATGGTATCCGTGTTTCGGCAACAGGCGATTCAGGTGTCACGTCTGATTCCTGGAGTGCAGTTGATTTTAAGAGTTCAGCAGCTGAGGGGTGCGACATTCGCCTTGAGATTATCGGAGATGGCTTCCTTTATAATATGGTAAGAATTATCGCAGGTACGCTGGTGGATGTAGGACTTGGCAGGAAGCAGCCCTATGAAATAAGGGATATCATCGAAGGCAAGGATCGGAGAAGAGCTGGTCATACCGCTCCACCGCAAGGCCTTTATTTAACGGAAATATTTTTTGAAAAGGACCGTTTGCTTGAAGCCGCGGCAGCTTTAGAAACTCAGGAGGACTGATATGAAGATAAAAGAACTATATGATGCAAAAAAAACAGTGATTTCTCTGGAAATCTTTCCGCCAAAACTCACTTCACCTGTTGAAACGGTATTCAGCACGCTGGATGAACTAAAGGATATCAATCCTGATTTCATCAGCGTAACCTATGGGGCAGGCGGCAAAGCAAAAGA
>JARBUO010000077.1 GCA_029239605.1 Bacillota bacterium
GAAATAACCATCAGGGTGAAGGACTCACCCACGGTTGGAGCAGAGCTCTTTGCCTTAGCCATCAGTAAGATCGCACCGAAGGACGCACAAAAACCATTGATTGCAAAGACAGCAATTTTTATTTTGTCCACTTGAATTCCTGCGATACGAGCAGCCCTTTCGTTGCCGCCGATTGCGTAAATCCCCTTTCCAAAAGAGGTTCTTGTTAGAAATATGTAGTAGATAAAGATCAGTGTCAGCGCTAAAATCAGCGGCAATCCCAGAGGGCCTATAGACCATTTATACCATTCAATGGTTCCCCACAGCTTTTTGGGAATGGAAACCGGCGCGTTGGATATGAGCAATGCAACGGAACTCCAGATAGAGAGGAATGCCAGTGAAGCGATAAATGATGGAATCTTTAATTTTACATGAATGAGTCCCAGCAGTATCCCTGCGCCCACAGAAAAAATCAGCGTGGAGCAGAATGCTATGAGCATAATCAACGGAATCGGCATGCCTGACTCTTTAAACTGCATAATGATGCTCAGCGCCATTACATTTGCTACAGAACACATGGACCCCACAGATAAATCTATGGAACCCAAAAGCAGAATGGGTGTCATGCCAGCTGCCATAATCATCAGCGGTGCAGTATCGCTCAGGAGATTGCTGATGTTCGCATAACTTAAAAATGTACTTTCCAAAGCCGTAAAGATAATGGTGAGCAATACAATTATGGAAATACTGAAATAGATAGCAAAATTGTTTCTGTTAATTTTTATCATTTCTTCACCCGCCCTATACCATCATACTAACGATCTGAACCTGACTCGGCTTGGCGTCTGCTGCCGCGCTGAATTCTCCGGTAATCAGACCGTCTTTCATAACGAAAACACGGTTGCTCATACTGATACATTCGTCCAGCGTATCGCCCAGCAGGATAACCGACTTTCCTCCTGCAACCATGTCACGAATCAGGCTGTAGATTTCTTCTTTTGCACCAACATCGACACCACGGGTCGGATGATTCAGGATCAGAATATCCGCTTCTGAAGCCAGCGCGCGAGCGAATACCACCTTTTGCTGATTCCCTCCCGACAACTGGATCACCAGCTCGTCTTTTCCTCTGGTCTTAATATTCAGCAGCTTAATATATTTTTCCGCCTGGTTGGAGATGGCCTTTTTAGAAACCAGACCGTTCTTTTTCAGCCGCTTTGTATTTGACATCGCAATATTGTCCTCCACCGGCAGCCCTCTGACGATACCCTCATACATTCTTTCTTTTGGAATCAGCAGAGTCCCATCCTTTAACGCCTGGGAAGGCTCTGAATATTTCACTGGCTTTCCTTTTAAGATCACCTCTCCGTAGGTAGGCTTCTCATCACCGCAGATGACGGAGCAAATTTCTTCTTTCCCAGAGCCGACCACCCCGCAAAGCCCGAGAATCTCTCCTTTGTGGAGTTTGAAATTGCAGTGTTTAAACCGGCCCCACAGACCCAGATCCTTGACTTCCAGCACCACCTCTTCACCTGGGGTGATCTGCTTATCCAGCTTGTAATATTCTGATGAGCTTTCGTGTCCCACCATCATTTCGTACATCTTCGTTTCCGTCGCCTCTTCGATGGGCATATTTCCAGCGTTAGCACCGTCTTTGTAGACATATACCCGATCGGAAATTTCCAGTACTTCATCCAGTCTGTGTGAGACAAATATGACAGAATGCCCTAGGGCTTTTAATTTTCTAATTTCTTCAAATAATACTTTTACTTCCCCTTCATTCAATACGGAAGTGGGCTCATCTAATAATATTAAACATTTTCCGTTTGCATTTGCTGACTTTGTAACATTGACGACCTTGGCGATTTCAATCATTTGCCTTGTGGCAAAATTCAGATCGATCACCTTTTTCCGAGGATTGATATGCCCGCTGCCCACAGCTTCCAGAACCTTTTGCGCTTCCTCATACATCTTTCTCCAGCGAACAAATCCCAATTGAACAAACTCTTTTTCGTGGCCAAAGAAAATATTCTGCCCCACAGACAGGTTGGTAATCAGGGATTGTTCCTGATAAACCATTCCTACTCCAGCCGCATTGGCTTCCAGCGGGGTCTTTGGCTCAAACTTACTGTCGTGCATGAACATTTCCCCAGATGATGGGGGCTGAACACCGATGATGATTTTAAGCAAGGTGGATTTTCCGGCACCGTTTTCGCCGATTAATCCGATGACTTCTCCTTCATACACATCCAAATCAACACCTTTGAGTGCTTGTGTGCCATGAAAGGACTTGGTGATGTTTTTCGCGCTAAAAAGTAATTTTTTCTTTTCCATTTCTATCCCTCCGGCACTATTTGCTGATAATGGTGGAGCCGCGTTTTACCGTCAATGCCACCGCAATCAGAATAATCAGGCCCTGCACGCCCGTTTTGATGTTGGGGTTGACACCCATCATAGTCAGCCCGTTGAAAAGCACAGTCATGATCAAAGTACCCACTACAGTATTTACCACCCCGCCCTTTCCTCCGGTAAGGGCTGTTCCGCCGATAACTACCGCAGCATTGGCAGGAAACATGAGATCCGCTCCGATGGAAACCTGACCCTGCCCAAGCCGAATTGCTCCTAAAACCCCTGCAACGCCGAAGCAGAAGCCTGCCAGAGTGAAGACTTTGATTTTAACCTTGTTAACATTGATTCCAACAGCCTTTGGAATGGTTTCATCGGTTCCTACCGCGTAGATATGTCGGCCGAAGGGAGTGCATTCCTGTATGTATAGGCACAGCACAAAAACCAGTAATGCAACCCAAGTTATGATTGGGATTTCGAGAAAACTGGATTTTGCGATTGATGCAATAAATTCATCTTTAATTGTCGGTGGTTTTCCTCCATAAGACAGCAGCCCGATGCCTGCACAGATATTCATGAACGCAAAGCTGACCATAAAAGAAGGTATTTTTAGCTTTACATGAATGGTTCCAATAATAAATCCTATGATGACACTACAGAATACGGCGAGAAAAAGTCCCCATACTCCCATGTCATTTCCGTTGCGGCTGTTCAGTACAAAAACCGCTGCCAAAGATCCTGCCATTCCCACTGTACCATCAATGGATAAATCAATGCTGCCCAGCATAATGACAAAGGTAAGACCCAGGGCAACCAGCAGCGGGATCGCCCACTGATTCAAAATTGACACAAGGTTGCTTCCGCTGGCAAATGACCCTCCCAATATCAATGAAAATACAAGAAACAATGCAATAAGCACAAAGACAGGTGCCCACTTCGTTAGTCGCTCCTTTTGATTATCTGCTTTAATCTTGGAAGCAAACTCTTCTGTAATGGACAACGCTGCAAGCTTTTCTTTTCCCATTCTATCTTCTCCAATCAATTAATAAGTCCCGTTTCCCGTTACAATATTTTGTTCGGCACGCAACCTTTTGCAGAGGCTGCTGTCGGTATTTTTTTGATGTAAGGAGGAGACTGACAGCGTCAATCTCCTCCGGGTATAGCAGATGAATATTCTTTGGAAAGCTTCGATTTAATAGAATCAATCAAATCAATGCTTCTTTAGTCGGCTTTGCAGCTGAAGATCTTAGCAAAGTCCATTTTGGGAACCGAATCTACATACTCTGCAATATAAGAATCTACATTGTCAGCAGTTACCATAACAGCTGGTGTTAAGAAAACTCTATATTCTTCCGGCATCTGTGCAGGATCGATCAAGCCGGCCCATGCTGCGTAACAGATTGCCAGGGTATATCCTGACTGGAGATAGCCATTGGAAGAAACCGTTGCGACAACGTTGCCTGCCTTAACCGCTTCAACGATATCCGTATTGGCGTCGATACCGGTCACACCAACCTTGCCTTTCAGGTTCTTTTTGTCCAGAGCCTGCAGTGCACCAGTTGCCATATTATCATTGGCACACCAGATCCCGCCTACGTCGGGAGTATCGTTCAGCCATGTTTCAACCAAGGTCAGCGCCTGATCCGTAGCCCAGTTAGCGGTGTCCTGATGAGCAACTTCGATATCCGGATATTCCTTTAATGCCTGCTCAAAGCCTTTTACTCTGTCAATCGATGCGGTATTTCCCAGCATTCCTTCGATTACGAATACCTTTCCTTTTCCGCCCATGTTATCGAACAGTGCTTTTGCCGTAGCCTTTCCGTTGGTTACATTATCCGCAGAAGTATGGATTACCCAGTTTGGATCGTAGTCCTGCGGGCTTGCATCGTCAGGCTTGTTCCATGCAGTACCGATATATCCGCCGGAGGATGCCATAGCTTCTGCAAGTGAAGGAGCGATCGCTGCTTCGTTGGGGTCAGCATAAGCAATGGCATTGCCCTTTGCCTTTGCTGCAAACTGTTTCATGTTATCAATTTCTACGTCGTTGGATCCACCGGAGTCCAATACCTGCTTTTCGTATTTCTGTCCGATGCTGTCCAGATATTTACAGAATTCATCCATGCCTTCTGTAATGGTTACTATGTAAGGATTTTCAAGCCCACGTACCGATGTGGCTACGTATAATGTCGTGTCGAGCTTTTCCTGTGGAATCTTACTTGGATCAATTGTGAAGTTAGCATAATCAATATCTTCTGCAACAGTACCCGAATTTGCCGGTGTATCGGTTGTTTCAGACGGTTGTGAGCCGCAGCCCGTCAATGTGCCTGCTATTGCAAGTGCTGCCACCAGCAATAATGAAGTGATTCTCCTCAATTTCATAAAAATTCCTCCTTTATTATTATGGGCCGATCTTAATCCGTAACATATCATACATAGGCCGATAAACCGTTTCGTTCTTATGTACCTACATTACAAGATTATTATCTTGCATGTGTCATATTATAATGCGTGCTATATACGATGTCAACCTCAAATTGGATTTTTTTTCGGTTCAAAGACGACAAAAGTAATCGGCTTTAGAGCCGCTCGTGAAAGACGAAACTGGCAAAGCAAAGCGCGTTTAGAAAAGCAGATGTATCAAAGGAAATCAAAGGTGATAGCAAGCACAGGCTTACAACGCAAATCTTGGATTTGCGCTGTAAGCCCGTGCAGTTTTAGGGATTCTTGCAGTTTTAGGGATTCTTGCAGTTTTAGGGATTCACAATCAGCTTTAAAAGCCCCTTGCCGTTTACCATAGCATCCATTACGTCGCCAAACTCTTCCAAAGAAAAATGCCCTGCTACCAGATCGTCAACTTTAATCACACCGTTTTCAAGGTATTTTACCGCTCGATCAAAGCAGTGGGTTTGGGCGAAGGAACCCATCACCTTTAATTCATTGCTGAAAATTTGATAGGGACTGATTGTAATTTTGGCGTCACTGGCACATACGCCGTAGATTACTATTTTGCCGGTTTTTTTAGGAAATTCAAAACATTGTTCCAATACCTCAGGTGCCCCTGTCGCATCAATCACAATATCAAAACCCTGAGGATACATTTCTTTTAAGATGTTTGTATGGACGGAATAATCCTTGCGGTCCATCCATACGGTTTCCGCATATCCATTTTTTCTAATCAGATCCAGCTTTTCCTGAGAGGATGCGCACACGACGACATTTGCCGCCCCGCCAAGTTTCAGTAGCTGCGTCAGCAGAATCCCCGTGGGCCCCGCGCCGAAGATCAGTACATCGTCGCCGCATTTGGGTGCGATCACATCCATGCCGTGAATGGCACATGCCAGCGGTTCTGCAAAGATTGCCTGATCATAGGATAAGTTGTCACTGATTGGAAATACCTTGTCATGGTTCACCGCCACATATTCCGCGTACCCTCCGGGCCCATTGCAGCCGAGAGAATAGAAGTTCTCACAGAACAGCGGCTGATTTCTTCTGCAGTAGTAGCATTCTCCGCAAAGAACCGTATTGTCACCCACAACCCGATCCCCCACAGAAAGCTCCGAAACCTGGGTACCGACTTCTGCAATTTCACCGGTAAATTCATGCCCGGGTGTCAACGGAAATGCTGAAATAAAGTCTCCTTCGTGAATATGCATATCTGTTCTGCATACGCCGCAGGCTGCGACCTTGATCAGCACTTGATTGGGTTTGATCACCGGTCTTGGAATTTCTTTCAGTTCATAGTCCCTTGGTGCATTATATACAATTGCTTTCATGGTGTATGATGTCTCCTTTCATTATTCAAATTTAATTACTGCTTTTACAATATCTGCTTTATCTTTGACGCAGTCATCCATGGCTTCTTTGACATGGTCAAAGTCATATTGATGGGTGACAATTCCTTTCAGGTTGACCCTACCCGAAGCCACGGCCTCAATTGCCATAGGGTAAATATGTCGGTACCGGAATACTGTCTTAAACGTAACTTCTTTGTCAAGAGCCAGACTCATGGGAAGATTCATCATTCCGGATTTTCCGTAGCCTACCAATACGATCTCTGCCCCTTTTCTCACTGAATGAATACACTGACTGGCAGTAAGTTCCGTTCCCGCGGTCTCAATGGCCAGGTCAAAGCCCTCTTCCCCGGTTAATTCTGCTGGCCGCGCGAGGACGTCTTCCCTCGTCGCATTAACTACCGAGGCTGCACCCAGTTCCAGCGCTTTTTCCAGTCTCTTTTCCATCACATCAACAACCGTCACGTTGGTGACACCTCTCGCCTTCAGTGCCATCATCGTCACGAGTCCGATACAGCCTGCTCCGAAAACAATTGCTTTCTGTCCTGCATGGGCATTCCCTTGTCCTGCCGCATGAAAGCCCACCGCCAAAGGCTCGATCAAAGCCCCTTCCAGCGTGCTTACCTGATCTGGCAGCTTGAAGCATAAAGAGGCATCATGTGCTACATACTCCTGAAACACTCCTCCAACCGGCGGTGTTGCAAAAAAAATTACATCAGGACATAAATTGTATTTACCTTCTCTGCAAAAGCGGCACTTGCCACAGGTCTTCCCCGGTTCCAGTGCAACCCTGTCCCCAGCCTTCAGGTGAGTTACATTCCTGCCCGTTTCCACAACAACCCCTCCCGGTTCGTGTCCCAGTACAAAAGGCGGCTCCACGATATAATTGCCAATTCTTCCGTTCTCATAATAATGCAGGTCGCTGCCACAAATCCCTACATATTCCAACTTCACGAGAACCTCATCCTCTCCGGGAACCGGCATTGCTGCTTCGACAAACTCGATTTGTCCGATTCCGGTCATCACAGCTGCTTTCATTATGTACCCTCCTCCCTTTCTTTCTCAGGAAACTTTATTAACTAGTTTAATAAAGTAATTAGTATATTACTGCTGTAAGGTTTATCTTGTCAATCCCCTTTCTTTCTCAAAAAAGCGACGAATAAAAAAACCTCCTGCCCGATTTGAGCAAGAGGGATCCATCTTATCAATATAACGTCTGTGAAAATCAGATTTCTTTCATGAACTGTTCGATAAAGAAAAGTGCGGCGCCTAATGCAGCCGCTTCGTATTGATACTTGCAGGTCTTCACATAGGCTCCTGTGTTTCCAAAAATGTTATTTCCGGCAATCCTTCCTTGAAAATCATCGAGATACGGTCCCATAAAGCCCCCCACATAGCCGCCCAGTACAATATCACAGTCAAAGACCATATGGAGGTTTTCTACCATAGTTGCCAGATAAGAGAGATATTCTTCCCATGCACTCTGATAAAGCATATTCCCGTCTTCCAACCCCTGAAAGAAGGTTTCCAGCTTTCCCTCTGCAAGCCCAGCCAGTCTGAGTGCAGAGCAGCACACATCAAAACAGCCCCTTTTCCCGCAATAGCAGGTTCCTCCCTGCTCTGCAACAACCATATGCCCGAACTCACCGGATCGCCAGTGATCACCGCTGTATATGTCTCCCATGATGACTGATCCCCCTACACTGTTGCTCAGCGAAAGGTAAATGAGATTGTGGCTGCTTCTTTCGCTGTCAATCTCAGTCCGTCCTGCCGCATTGGCATCATTGATCAAAATTGCAGGATAGGGAAGATACTTGGCAAATCGCTCACAGGAAACATCATAGAGATTTAGTACATGAGACCGCTCAATCCTGTTGTTTTTTCCATCTACGATCCCTGGGATTGAGATTCCTACACCTGTAATCCGATCTTCGGGAATTTTATGCTCACGGATAAATGCCTTTAAGGTATCTGTAACCTCTTTATAATAGTCTTCCGTATCCCTGAAAGCCTTGTAAATTCTGATATGTTCCAGAACCTGCTTTGATAAATTGGTATAAATCAACCCGATATGGTTTTTTGTAATATCCAGCCCCACTGCATAGGCAGCGTCCCAATTGGGTCTCACCGCCCTGGCCTTTCTGCCGCCCTTGGAATCGCATTCCCCAGCTTCGAGAACGAGATTCTCCTCTTCCAGCAGATTGACCAGTTGGAGTACTGTGGGTACACTGATTCCAAGTGCAGAGGCAATTTCTGGCTTTGATACTCTTTCCTTCCGGCATATATAGCGAAATGCTCTATTCTTATTGACTTTCCTTACCTCCATATTATTGCTGCCTGCGTTCATATACCCCTCCGAAGCACTTGTAATACCACTATGATAACCCTGTTCTCTTCGTAAAGTAAATATTTTTTTCAAAATTAGACTTTTCAAGCAAGAGAATATATGATATTCTTCTAACGTAGTATTGTAATATAGTAATGTCATTACATAATAAAAAGGATGGTAATTTATGCAGACACCGAAATTATTGGCACTGCTGCCACAGGAATTCATATGCACGCCAGATGGAATGGAAGTGGATCAGGATGGGAATTTAATCCTGGCGTGCCCCAATTTTGCAGACATGTCCATGCCAAGCTGTATCGCAAAGATTGACACTGACGGAATCGTTACAAAATGGTTTGATGTACCGTTGCGCGAGGAAACAAAGGAGGCCAGAGCTATGGGCCTTGCATTTGGTCCAGATTGGGACTTATATATTGTAGACAATCAGGGCTGGTCCGGTGAAGAGCGGTTGAAATTTCAGGGCCGAATTCTCCGTGTTCGCATGAATGGCAACGATATAGAGAAAGTTACTGTGGTTGCTGAAGGTATGGAGCATCCCAACGGAATCCGCATCAAAGGAGAATATTTGTACGTGACCCAGAGCACCATGGAAAAGGTGAAAACGGAATCGGGCAGACTGCTAAGCTGTGTTTATCGTTTCCATCTGGATGATGAAGCCATACATATTACAAATACATTAGAAGATCCCAACATCTTTGCAACGTGGATTACCCATAACCCCGACGATCAGTACGGCGTGGACGGAATCGTATTCGATCACGAGGGAAACTTGTATATTGGGAACTTTGGAGACGGAGAGATCTTCAAGCTGACGTTCAACGAAGACGACAGTATTAAAGAGAATGCGCTGTTTGCAAAAGACCCCGAGAATCTGAGGTCTACAGACGGAATGACCATCGATGAATTCGGCAACATCTATGTAGCGGATTTCGTCGTGAATGCCATTGCCAAAATTGACAGGAACGGCCGTGTGAAACGCATTGCCCAAAGCCCGGACACCAACGGTTTTAACGGTGAACTGGATCAGCCCGGCGAGCCCTGTGTCTGGAACGGAAAGATTGCTGTCTCCTGTTTCGACTGTGTGGTCGGGAGCGACAAAGTAAACACCGCTCACGAGCTGCCCGCAACGATGAGTCTTCTTGAAATAGAGCCATAGAATCATGGAATAAAAAGTGCTTTGATATTGCTTTCCTTTACTGCTCCTCTTACGGAGCAGTAATTATTCCCTTCTTAAGTTGTAACATTACAACTTTACAATGTTAATAATTAAATCAGAAAGGAAACACACAATGTCCTACTATGAAACAGCTTCAGCTCCTACTATTTACTTCATTGGGGTCACAACGGAACAGTCTTCTATTATGCGCGTATTTCCAAAATGGGCCGATTTCCTTGGTCTTTACGGTTCCGTGATAAAAGGAATTGATTTTCAGCCTCATTCCTGCGCCGAAGCATATCGTGAGGCTGTGACGTTTATAAAAAACGATCCCCTATCCCTGGGAGCCCTTGTTACGACACATAAAATTGATTTGTACGAAACCTGTAAGGACCTCTTCGATTATGTTGATCCCTATGCCCAAAAGCTTGGCGAAGTCTCCTCTATCTCCAAAAGGGACGGGAAGCTCTGCGCTCACGCTAAGGATCCCATCTCCAGCGGGCTAGCCATGGAACATTTTGTACCTGATAATTACTGGAGCGATTATGACGGAGAGGTTCTGCTCCTGGGCGCCGGGGGCAGCACGCTGGCCATGTCCGTTTACTTCGCGCAGGAAAACCATAAATCGAATGTACCGAAACGGATTATTATTGCCAATAGAAGTGTTCCCCGCCTTGCGTCCGCCAAGGTCATCCTGGAAGGGATTCATCCAGAGATACAATTTGAATTTGTACATAATCCGACTCCAGAAGACAACGACAGAACATTGGCATCCTTAAAGCCCCATTCCCTGATTGTCAATGCAACCGGGCTGGGGAAAGATGCTCCCGGGTCGCCTCTTACCGATAACTGCAGTTTTCCCGAGAACAGTCTTGTATGGGAAATCAATTACCGCGGTGAGCTCTTGTTTCAAGAGCAGGCAGAGAAACAGGCGTTAGGGAAGCACCTGCACGTGGAAGACGGATGGATCTATTTTATCCATGGCTGGACCCAGGTGATTTCAGAAGTATTCCATATCGAAATAAAAGGCGATCTGCTGGAACAGCTAAGCCAGATTGCAAAATCTTAAAAACATCCCACCAGAAGAAATATCAAATAGGAGGAATCATTATGAATCAATTTGACTGGGATCAAAGCTTTCTTGTAGATTTCGACAAGCAAACCGGCCGATCCAAAACCGCTTCTACTACGAAGCGCTATCTATCAAATATGAAAACAGTGTTTACCGATCAGGAAGCCGCGGAACGGATTCTTGCTTCTGAAGATCCTCTCATCTATGAATTTTACGAACTAGGGTGTCCAGAAAGAGCCGGAGACCTTCTGTTCGGTACCACGATCATTTATCCCGGCAAGGTAGGAGCGGAGTACTTTATGACAAAGGGCCATTTTCATACAATTTTGGAAACGGCCGAAGTATACTATACCCTTTCCGGCCAAGGCTACATGGTGATGGAAAACCCGGAAGGAGAAACTCGGGAGGAGCCACTTACGGAAGGAGCTGCACTGTATGTGCCAAGGAGATTTGCACACAGGACTGTCAACACTGGAACGGAACCCCTCGTCCTTTTTTTTGCATTTGCTGCCGATGCGGGCCATGATTACGGGACCATCGAGGAGAAAGGCTTTCACAAGATGATCCTGGATCAAGGCGGGAAATTAATTGTTACAGATAATCCCAACTGGTAACAAAGAAAGAAGGAGATGCTATGCCCATTATCAGAACAGTGACCGGAGAAATCCCCCCAAATCAGCTGGGCTTTTGCCAATGTCATGAGCACCTGATGATCAGCAAAGGCGTATCCTTTGAGGTGAACCCGGCACTTTGCATTGATGATCCGGAAAAAAGCAGAAAGGAATTGCTTCTATACCTGGCTGCAGGAGGCCGGTCTATCGTCGATGCCCAGCCTGTGGGATGCAATCGTATGGAGAGAGCGCTTGGAAGCTTGTCCGAAGAAACTGGCGTTAACATCCTTTGCTCCACCGGTTTTCATAAGCTCCAATTCTACCCGGAAGATCACTGGATATACCGGTATTCGGAAAAGAAGCTGGCAGATCTTTATATTCACGAACTTGAAAAGGGTATGTTTACTGACTGTGACACAAATGAGCCAGAAGACTTCTGCTCCTTTAAGGCAGGGATCATTAAGACCGCTCTTGACAGAGAGGGGCTGACCGGCAGGTATCAGCATCTTTTTAATGCTGCCGCCGAAGCCTTCGCTTCCACCGGAGCTCCAATCATGGTTCACATTGAGCAGGGCAGCAATCCGCTTGATCTGCTCGAGTATCTTACTGCACGGAGGGTTCCTGCAAACAAACTGATTTTCTGCCATATGGACCGTACCTGCGAGATTGATACCATAAAAGAAACAGTAGCCGCTGGTGTTTTCGCAGAATTTGATACCATAGGGCGCTTCAAGTATCACAGCGATGAATACGAGATTGAATTGATGAAAGCGCTCATTGCAGAAGGATATCAGGAACAGCTGCTCTGTTCTCTGGACACAACCAGAGAACGTCTTAAATCCTATACCCCTGATGCTGTAGGCTTGGATTACATATTGAAAACCTTCCTTCCTGTGATGCAAAATTCCGGCATAGAGGAACAGCACATCCATCAGTTCTTCTATGAAAACTGTGCCCGCGCTCTGGCTGTCTAAAAATTTAAATTTCCAGGGAAGAATCGGCGGCATAACGTCAGCAGTAACACCCCCTTTTCTTTCAGTTTACAAGTCAAGGAGAGCATCTTATGAAGTTTGATCCCATTTTAAAAGAAGTTGAATTAAAGAAAATTGTTCCAGTTGTTAAGCTGGATAAAGCCTCCGATGCCCTGCCGCTGGCAGAAGCGCTTTGTGACGGGGGGCTTCCTGTTGCGGAAATCACCTTCCGAACGGGCGCCGCGGAGGAATCCATCCGCAGGATCACAAGGGAATTTCCAGATATGCTTATCGGTGCAGGCACGGTAATAAACCAGGAGCAGGCCGAGCGAGCTATTGACGCCGGTGCCAGGTTCATCGTATCCCCTGGTTTCAGCTCAAAGGTCACCGAGTATACACTCCGTGAGAACCGATTAATATTTCCAGGAATCTGCACGCCTACTGAGCTTATGATGGCCCTTGAATATAACCTGCCGGTCATGAAGTTCTTCCCGGCGAAGCAATACGGCGGGCTGGACACCATTCATGCCCTGGCTGCGCCCTTCCCTTCTGTTCGATTTATGCCTACGGGCGGAATCAATCAGAATAACATCCTGACCTTTCTTGCCTCCGGTAAAATCATCGCCTGCGGCGGGAGCTGGATGGTAAACGAAGCCCTTATTAACTCAGGCGATTTTCAGGAGATTACCCGATTGACAGCGGAAGCTGTTGCTTTGGTGCAAGGATAACCCATGACAGTTGAAGCCGTTGCTTTGGCGCAAGGATAACCCACTGCCCGTCTAAAAAAAGGAGTATCGATATGAAGATATTAGTCACGCCCACCTCCCTGCAGCCTGGCAAAGGCTCAAAGGCGTTAGAAAAACTAAAAACTTTCTCCGAGGATTTGATCTTCAACACAACAGGAAAGCCGCTGACCGAAGATGAGCTGATTCCTCTATTAGCAGACTGTGACGGCTATATTGCAGGTTTGGACTTTGTTACAGCAAATGTTCTGAAATCCTGCACCCGCCTGAAGGTTGTTTCGCGCTATGGCGCGGGATATGACCGAGTTGACATTGCAGCGGCTTCCGCCTTAGGAATTCCCGTCACCAACACCCCAGGTGTGAATGCCGAAGCGGTAGGCGAGCTAGCCTTTGGTCTGGTCCTATCCGTTGCCAGAAAAATTCCCTATCTGCATACCAGCCTCTGCGGAGGCGATTGGATTCGCTCCACAGGAATAGAATTAAAGGGGAAAACCATCGGCATTATGGGGCTGGGCGCCATCGGCAAAGTGGTTGCCCGCTGTGCCAAGGGATTTGATATGGAGGTCATTGCCTATGATCCCTATATCAACGCAGCCTACTGTGAAGAGAACAGGATCACTTCAGCAAGTTTTGATGAGGTGATCCTGCAGGCAGATGTAATCAGTCTTCATCTCCCCCTTATAGATTCCACCCATCATTTGATCAGTGCTTCGGCCATTGCAAAGATGAAACCCACAGCAATCCTGGTTAATACCTCCCGAGGAGGCCTAATCGACGAAGATGCCGCATACGATGCATTAAAAGCAGGAAGGCTCGGGGGTTTGGCGCTGGATGCCTTTGAAATTGAGCCTCCCACAGAGTCTCCGCTCTTTTCCTTATATGAAGTGGTTGCTACACCCCATACGGGGGCACATACCGCAGAAGCAATGGAAAACATGGCAGCACTCTCCGTTCAAAATTTGATCGATGTGCTGGAAGAGAGACCTTGTCCTTTTATTGTAAATCAATGAATAGTAACGGCTCCTCCACAATTTGCTCTAATATAAAAGAACAGCCATATTCAGAGTTTTTTGAACGATGGCTGTTCTTTTTGCATTAATGTTCCCACTCGGCTGGCTGCGCAGCCCAGTAGGAATTCTTAATGGAAGATTCCGCAATGATCCTTACATTCTCTTCCGTAGGATTGACTTTCACATCTTCCAAGGTAATAGGGAGACCAACGCTGATACAGAAGCCTACCACCTCATCGATTAATTCCTTTGGCGCATTTTCAGCAACAAGCTGGCATACGGTTCCGAAGGCCACCTGTTCCCCATGAAGCATTTTGC
Organism: Bacillota bacterium; assembly: GCA_029239605.1. GTDB lineage: Bacteria > Bacillota > Clostridia > Peptostreptococcales > Anaerovoracaceae > Anoxybacterium. Next base: position 14,348 of record JARBUO010000077.1, read on the forward strand.
CTGCATCAGGCACCGCCGTAATTCCCTCACAAACAGAGTGTGCCGCTGCACATCCTGTATTTTCAAATCCAAGTCCGCTCATTAACGTATTGACTTCAATAATTGTTTCCAACGCTTCCGTAACGCAGTGCTTTTCCGCTGCGATTTTTGCTTTCAAGCCGTTCGCCATCAAGTAATCGTAACAAGCCTGAGCGATTACCATTGCAGTTTTGGTTCTTCTAAAAGAACCCGACTCTCCTGCTATGTAATTTGCGCTGTCCGACGCTGCGTTGGCCTTAGCCTCAAAGACTGTCGCCAGTGCATCCCCCATTCCGGATACGAGAAATCTGACAGGAGCATCTGCAATAATTTTGCTGTCGATCAGGACAATGTCAGGGCTCTTAATATAATGGCGTGCATGAGAATGCTCTCCATCAGGCTTATAAATTACTGACAATGCACTGGTAGGTGCATCCGTAGACGCCGATGTTGGGATGATGATGACAGGAACCTTTAGATCGTCCGCGACCGCCTTAGCCGTATCCAGCGTCTTGCCGCCGCCAATTCCGACAATGACGCTTGGTAAAATCTTTTCTGCGGCTGCAGAGGTGGCTGCAATCTGCTCTTCTGAAACCTCGGTGTTAAAAATCGAAGTTTTAAATTTACCAGAACGTCCTTCATAAAGATTTGACAATCTCTTCGTCAAATCATGAAAAAAGAACTGGTCAATAATAACAAATACGTTTTCCCCATACTTCGACGTATACTTGGGAAGATTCATCAGCTCGCCGGGCCCCTGAATATATCGCCCCGGTGACCCCCAGGCCATTGTTGTGGTCTTAAGATTATTTGCCATAGTGCTATGCCTCCTTTTATCTCAATTGTTATCTTATGTGATTTGTCTTTTCTGATATTTCTCATTGGCACTTCGTATTATTACTTTGTATTATTACTTTGTCATTACATTATACCATTCAATTTATCGTCTGTCAATTCCCCGCGACTCGTGAAAAGAGATAAAAGTTTTTCAGAATGAAAAGCGCTATATGCCTAAAGCAGAAAGAAAACCGCACACATTGCATTTCTTGGGATTTAGGTTTTTCTTAAACAGCGGCTAAAAATAAATTTTAATGCACCTGTTTAAACACCCTTTCCCATTGGTATAATCCCCCGGTAATCTATTGTTTTGGGGCAATCAACTTCCATGCATTGACAAGAGTTTTTCGCCCCGAAGAGAAAGAAGGAGGTACCAAATTGAAAAAATTCCTCGTACATTTCCTGATAATGCTGCTGGTTCTGACCTCATTTGCAGTTGCACCGGCCTTCTCCGATGATACGGATGCGGTTTCCGCAGCTACCACATGGACCGAAGAGCCGACGCAAACTCCAGCACCGGTAAAGCCGACAGCTCCTGTTAAATCAGGAACAACTACAGTCAGCGTCCCTGCAGGAGCAGGCGTTTATGTAGTCGTAAGCGGTGACACCCTTGCAAAGATTGCTGCAAAGCACAGCACTACACTGGATCAGCTGCTCGCCCTGAACCCCCAGATTAAGAACAAAAACCTGATCTACGTAGGTCAGAAAATTGTTGTGGCGGCAGGAACTGCTGCTACCACAGGCAGCATCGCTCCATCTACAGGCGGCAGCAAAGTATATGAAGGTATGGGTTATAAAGTTGCCTTCAGAAACGGTCCGGGAGCAGACGAAACCGGAGTTCCTGTATACAGCTTTAACATTGCAATGGCAAGAGCAACCTTCGATTCCCAGGGCAGAATCATCGATGTGTTTATTGATGGCTACGAAGTCGCCACACCGAACTACGATGGTGCATCGATGCCTCATTTCTCTGGCTGGCCTGACAAAGAGGGCTATAACATTGCCGAACATGAAACAGGAAAGATTACGGGTGTTTCCGTAAATACAAAGGAATCCGCAGCTGCTGAAGTAAATGCATGGGTAACCAAAAGACAGCGCGGCGATTCTTATCACATGAATCCGGCCAATGAATGGTACAAGCAGATGGACTTCTATCAGAATTTCTTCAAAGGAAAGACCGTCGCTGAATTAGAAGCTTGGTTTGCAAAGTATACCACAACTGCTGGCAGGCCAATCAAAGCTGATACCACCAACGCTGATGACCTTGCAAAATACAACAAGCTCACAGCAGCTGAAAAAGCAGACTTAGCCGATGTAGTATCCGGTGCAACCATGTCACTGAGAGATTCTCACGGTGATTTCCTGGGTGCAGTATCAGAAGCTTACAAAAATAGTCACGAAATAATTATTAAATAATTGCACTACTCAATCAAAAGGTATGTACGATGTCTCGTGCATACCTTTTTCATTCCTCTTTTATTTTTATGCAAATTCCTTTTGATTTCTTATTCGCCCCCCTTTTTCAATACCCATATCGGTTCAACCCGTCAATCATTTTGAGAGCAGCACGGAAAACAAAATCAATTATAAAAAAATCACTGGTATTTTTAATTTTACTCTGTTATAATTTGTTATGTTACTACATAATATCATATCGACATCAGGCTTACTCTTCAGTACACAATCATATTAGGAGGAATAAGAAAATGAGATCATTAGTCGTTAATCGTGATGGAACCATGGAAATTAAAGAAATCGCCGTTCCTAAGATCAATGAAAAACAAGCGCTTGTCAAAACCATCGCCTGCGGCATGTGCGGAACAGATGTTAAGCTCATACATAGAACATTCAAGGGCTTTCCTGAATCGGTGTACCCCATCATGCTGGGCCACGAAGGAGTCGGTGAAGTAGTAGAAATCGGTGCCGACGTGAAGGGATTAAAACTTGGAGACAAAGTGCTGTTGCCCTTCGTAGATCCCGACAAGGAGCTATATGGAGATCTGGGTTCTGGCTGGGGTGCTTTAAGCGAGTATGCGGTGGTACACGATCCCCTTGCATACGAAGAGGGGAAAGCTCCTTTATGTGCTTACGGCCAAACCGCTCTTTCCGATGATCTGGACCCTGTGGACGCAGTGATGTTCATTACATTCAGAGAAGTACTAAGCAACATCCGTTATTTTGGGATAAAACCGGAGCATTCTATTGTAATTTTCGGAGCAGGCCCTGTTGGTCTTACATTTATTAAATTCTTGAGCCTTCTCGGTATAAAGGATATTATCGTTATTGATATTTTTGATGAAAAGCTGAAATTGGCTGCGGAAGCCGGCGCTACGAGAACCATCAACAGCAAAACACAAGACTTCGAAAAAGAGGTTCGCTCCATTTATCCAGACGGTGTCAACTTCGTTTTGGACGCGGTGGGTCTTCCCCTTGTGGTAAACCAGGCAATGGGGCTGATTGCAGACAGAGGCACAGTGCTCTGCTATGGCGTTCCTGAAAAAGAAGAAATCACCATCGATTTCAGTAAAGCATCCTATAACTGGAGTGTGGTTTACCAGCAGATGCCACGGAAAGACGAGGAAGGTGCAGCCCATGATCAGGTTCTCGAATGGGTCCGTTCAGGAAAGCTTGTTGTGAAGGACTTCATCTCAGATTATTTCAAATTTGACGATTCTGTCAATGCCTACGAAAAGCTGCTAAATCGTGAAGTATTGAAAAAAGGCATTATAACCTTCTGATAGAAGCCATGTCACCATTACATTCTGAAGTTATGAAAGGCAAAGAATCAAATCATGGTATGTAACGATAATCATACTTATTAACAATACATTATTGTAAGTATAAATCTGATATGTTACAATATCGTAAATCATCATATTATTGAATTTGGGAGGATTCTATGCTTACAAAGTTATCATCCATAGACAAATCTGTACCCATACCTTTATATTTTCAGCTGAAACAGCTTATCCTTTCTGAAATTCAGAATGGGACTTATAAGAGTGGAGATATTATTCCTACTGAGAATGAAATCAGTGATGCTTTTAAAATCAGTCGCACCACCGTTCGTCAGGCTGTTACTGAACTTGTACAAGAAGGTTGGTTGTACAGAGTAAAGAGCAAGGGCACATTCGTTTCCCTGCCAAAAATTAATCAGGATTTTATTAAGAAGCTGGAAAGCTTCAACGATCAGATTCTTCGCTCCGGGATGGAGCCCAGCACCGAGGTGCTGGAATTCAAAGTCATTCCTGCAACGGACGATGTTGCAAAGCACCTGGAGGTCAAGGAAAACGAATCTGTCATTTACCTTCATCGAAAACGCTTAGCCGATGGTGAGCCTATTGTAACCATCAAGACCTATCTTCCTTATAGCGTATGCTCCTTCGTAATGGATCACGATTTGAAACAGGAACGACTCTACGGAATCTTAAGTGAGTCCCCTGCTACGACAGTTTTTCGAGTGGAGCGTATCGTTGAAGCAGTGGAAGCGACTTCGGAAGATGCAACATTACTGAAGATAAAAAAGGGGAAACCCATTCAGTATTTTGCTTCGACTGGCTATAACACCTTCGGCAAACCTATTGAATATTCTCTGGCCAGATACCGTGGCGACAGAAGTACTTTCGAAATCACAGTATTCCCCGAGAATAAATAATACTGGAGGAATCAAATATGCCGACTTATATATTAGCTCATGATCTGGGCACCTCTGGAAATAAAGCCACGCTTTTTTCTTCTGAAGGTCAGTTGATCGGCAGCGAAGTATATTCGTATGATACACACTATTTCAATGACACCTGGGTGGAACAAAATGCAGAAGATTGGTGGTCTGCGGTGTGCCATACCAGCAGGAAACTGATAAAGTCCACCGGAATTGAAGCAAAAGACATTGGAGCCATCAGCTTCAGCGGACAAATGATGGGTTGCCTCTGCGTCGACAAGCAAGGGAATCCCCTCAGGCCCTCCATGATCTGGGCTGATCAGCGAGCGCAAAAGCAGGCTGCGCAGATTGAAAACCATATCAGTCAATGGGATTTTTACCATATTGTCGGCCATCGAAACACCGCTTCCTATGGAATCCAGAAGCTGATGTGGGTCAAGGACAACGAACCGGAAATCTACGAAAATACATATAAGACTTTAAATGCCAAGGATTTTATCGTATTTCGCCTCACCGGAAAGTTTTATACCGAACCTTCCGACGGGAATAGCAATGGCTGTTTTGATCTGAATACGCTGCAATGGTCTGAAAAGATCTTAGAATACGCAGGGATTGATCCCGATAAGCTCCCCGAATTAAAACCATCTACCTATGTGGCAGGCGGCGTTACACAAGAGGCTGCAAAAGCCACGGGGCTTGCCGTCGGAACCCCTGTGGTTCTGGGCGGAGGAGACGGTGTTGCTGCCAATATCGGCTGCGGCTCCATCGCTCCGGGAAAGACCTACAATTGTATGGGTACCTCTGCATGGATTACAACAACGTCGGAAAAGCCCATCTTCGATGATCAGATGAGAATTGTCACTTGGGCTCACATTGTACCCGGTCTCTATGCACCCAACGGCACCATGCAGTATGCAGGCGGTTCTTATAACTGGCTGAAAAATACCATCTGCACCATGGAGGCTTACGACGCCACGAAGAACGGTACTTCCCCCTACGATCTCATGAACGAACAGATTGCGCAAAGCCCTATCGGGTCGAATGGAATCATCTTTCTGCCCTATTTGCTGGGTGAGCGTGCACCACGCTGGAATCCGGACGCCAAAGGGGCATGGATCGGCCTAAAACCGGAGAATACGCGAGGCGATATCTTAAGAAGCGTATTGGAAGGTGTCACCATGAATCTCTCCATCTGCCTGGAGGTTCTCAGAACCCAGGTTGACATAGAGGAAATCTTCGTCATCGGCGGAGGCGCAAAGGGTGCTGTCTGGAGACAGATTATGGCTGATATCTATGGTGCAAAGATCACAGTGCCATCTCTGCTGGAAGAAGCAGGCTCCATGGGCGCAGCGGTCACAGGCGGCGTAGGTTCCGGCATCTTCAAGGATTTCACGGCAATTGACCGGTTTATCAATATCGATTCCGTACATACGCCGGATCAGAAATCCGTTCAAAGATATGCTCCGGTGAAAGAACTCTTCGATGAATGCTATTTTGCGCTGGAAGGCGTCTTTCAGAAAATGTCTAAGAATCGATGAGCGTCTTTCTGTATCTTTGCGTTATAGCGGCCACAGAGAATTGATCAAAATCTGTTTATAAAGAAGCTAAGGCCCTGACCTTAGCTTTTCTATTTCTATCGAATTTTCTATCCCAGGATAAATCTCTATACCCTCTCGTTCTCCTGAATCAGCAGCTGGATCACGTCATGTAATGTTGCCAGCTTTGCGTAGAGCAGTTTCGTCGTCTCCGCATCAGGCTCTTTCAAATCCGGAATCATAACCGGTTTCAGGCCCGCCCTGTGGGCCGCTAATATTCCCATGGGGGAATCCTCCAGGGCCAAACATTCCTCAGGTGGAATCCCAATAATTTCACTTGCTCTCAAATAGATATCCGGTGCAGGTTTCCCCTGCTCAATCATATCACCGCAAACGATCTGATCAAAAAAATCTGAAATGCCCGCCCTTCTGAAATTATACCGTGCAACCTCATGTTCACTTGATGTGGCAACGGTTATTTTATAATTGTTTTCTTTCAGATATTCCAGGAGCTCCGGTAGTCCGCTCTTCATGGGAATTCCGTTTTCCTCAATGGATCTAACAACATATTCGGTCCTGATTTTCCTGGCTGCCATGATATCAAAAACTTCTCCAAGCTCTTCCATAAGCACCCTGTCAGTATCATTGGTGTTCAATCCCAACGTTTTAATTACCATTTCCTGTGTGATATTAAGCCCCAGCTCAGTTCCTGCGTGAGTCCACGCTTCTTTCGCAAGACGTTCTGTGTCAAACATCAGGCCGTCCATATCAAATACGATCCCCTTGATCATCTCCCGCACCTCACAAAGTATGTAATAAATTAACGATTTCATTGAATTAGCGAATTTATATTAATTATACCAAAAAATTGCAGATGAGTCGAATCCCTTCCTGATTTTAAAAATTAGTTTGCATTTCATTTTAATGCATTGTATTGTGAAAAAGGACCGGTCACTATAAGGGAAAGAGGAACCCTAACCATGAACATGAAAATAGAAACAATTCATCCCTGCCGCATTGCATATGTAAGGCAAACCGGAGCTTATGGAAAAGAAAACATCCGAGCGATGGAACAGCTTAAGCAATGGGCGAGAGACAGCGGTCTCATGAACAGCAAAACGGTGATTTTCGGCATCCCACAGGATAATCCGCAAACAACTGCGCCTGAGAATTGCCGTTATGATGCTTGCATTGTCCTTGCCGAGGGACACCCTCCGGCAGCCGATTCGGTGTATGCCAAACAGGTTCCGGCTGACTGCAAGGTTCAGTACGGAGAAATCACCGGAGGAACGTATGCTGTTTTTACAGTGAACCATACTGCAGAAGCCGTAGCGCAGGCCTGGATAGAAATCTTTGATCTACTATCCGTAAGCGGGCATCTTCCTGACATTTCACGTGTGATTTTGGAGCGCTATCAAGCGGGACTGGTTGCAGAACATCTCTGCGAAATCTGTGTCCCAATCGATTCATCAACAACTGTATTATGAAGAGAATCTATATTCGCTAATTTTAATCAATGACTCGTTTTTATCATCAACGGGTGTAGATAGACGGAGAATAAAATGAACGGAGCGCTTTTGCTAATTCCATTTCTGCTGATAAGGTTCGGACTTTTAAGCATATGGAACAAAGAAGGATTAAAGCGGGCAGCTTATTTTGCCCCACTGATTGGAATGGAAAAAACAGCATACTGGGTTTATCAGATTTCAAATACACTATTCTTTGTCTATCTATTCTTCCTTGAAATTGAGACAGATTCCAATTGGTTTTATGCAGGGCTTGCAATATACGGGTTAGGTATCTTGCTGTGTACTGCTTCGGTATCGGCTTTTGCAAAACCTGCACAGAATGGTATCAGTATGAAAGGACTTTATCGGATCTCCCGCAACCCCATGTATGTGGCATATTTTGTTTACTTTCTCGGCTGTGTGCTGCTTACCCGTTCATTGCTTCTGTTAGCCGTACTTATTGTATTCCAAATCTCTGCCCATTGGATCATTCTGTCAGAAGAGCGATGGTGCATCAGGAAATTTGGGGTAGAGTACAGAACCTATATGAATGAAGTCAGACGTTATCTCTGATAGCAGAAAAAATAAGGAAAGCTTTTAAAGCCTTCCTTATCTTGAAGTGGTGAATCTAACTTGCGGTGTTTGACCGCTACAGTTCTCTTGCCAATTCATACGAATTCCAGATGGAGTACATGATATTATGTACCTTCTGTGAGTCTCCAATGTTGTGAACCGGAAGATCAAGATCCTTCAGTTCATCATACAAAGAATGGTTCTCCCGATAGCCGATGGCCGATATAACCGTATCTGCGGGGAAAGATCTCTCTCCGTCTGGCGTTTCTGCCGTCACCTTGCCTCCCTCTATGCGTTTCACCGTGCTGCCTGTATAAATCTCTACCTTATGAAATGCCAGTAAATCCACAAGCATATCATGATTCATATGGGGAAGTGCGCCGTGACCGCCCAGAATATCCTTCATCATTTCTATGACGATAACCCTGGAACCGCTCTGCGCCAGCCATAGAGCTGTTTCACAGCCCACCAGCCCACCGCCGATGATTACAACATTCTTGCCGGCCTCTTCTTTTCCTAGCAGGATTTCGTCGGCAGTCGTCGCAAAGTTTTCAGAGCCGAACTTGCTTTGAATCGGCTTTGAACCAGTTGCCACAATGATTTCATCCGGCTTGTAATCGGATAGATTCGCAGCGGTTACCTCGCAGTTCATCTTAACTTCCACATTAAGGAGTGTCAGCTGTTTCTCATACCACTTGACCAGCGCTCTATCGTAGCGTTTGAAATGAGGAACGCCTCCGGGAATCAGGTTTCCGCCCAAGCTTCCGCTCTTTTCGCAAAGGGTCACACGGTGTCCCCGCTCAGCCAGCACTCTTGCTGCTTCCATCCCTGCTACGCCGCCTCCGATGACGAGA
>JARBUO010000232.1 GCA_029239605.1 Bacillota bacterium
TCTTCGATGTCTTTTCCTGCCTCTTCATATTCTTCTCCGGGCAGACCGCCGCGACGGATTCCTTTCATGCAGCTTTTCAGGCTGTAGCGCAGGCTGACCGGAAAATCCGGGCCGCAGGCAGCCTTAATTCCCTTGACGATATCGGTAGCAATTTTCAGTCGGTTTTCCAGAGAGCCGCCGTATTCGTCCGTTCTGCGGTTAAAAAGGGCTATGGCAAACTGATCAAGAAGGTAGCCTTCATGGACAGCATGGATTTCAACGCCGTCAAAACCCGCCTTCTTGGCGACCACGGCAGACATGATAAATTTCTGAATCAGGTTTTTAATTTCATCTATGGTCATTTCTCTGTGCTTAATTCGTGGGTCAAATCTATTTTCATTTTCCGACGGGGCAATAAACTTGGTCGCAAATCCGGGTAACGCGCTTCTTCCCAAACCGCCTGTGAGCTGAAGAAAAATCTTTGTTCCATACGCGTGGATTCTTTCGTTCATCTGATATGCCTCATGAATAAACGCCAGTGGATTCTGGGTCGGACATGGCAGACCCGGTTTGACCAACCCTTCAATATCCAGATCCACACTACAAATACCGGTGATAATCAGTCCGATTCCACCCTTTGCGCGCTCCACATAGTATTCCTGCAGCCTCTGGTTCATTGCGCCCAGTGCATTGGCATATCCCACAGGTCCCATGGGAGCCATGGATAATTTGTTCTTGATCGTCATCTTCCCGATCATTGTAGGCTCAAAAAGCTCTTTGTACTTTGTACTCATTGTTTCCTCCCTTTCCATTGACTTATACGAGTGAAACTCAACTTATAAGAGTGTAACGCTGCCATCTTCTGCAACCTCCACCAGCTGTCCTTCCCGAACCGTTTCCAGGAAGCTGCCCCCGAGCCCGTCCACCGTAACAATCTTTGTATTCTCCCAGATGTCTGCAAGGAGCACCCCTGAAATCGCCAGTGACTCTGCTGTGGCTGAAAACAACATTGCTTTAGGCTGAATTCCCATGGCTGCCACGGTCTGAATCAGCATCCCCGCTGTAGTTGAGCCGATCACCTGAGGAATGCAGAGGATCGCCCCCGACAGATCTTTCTGGAAAAGATCCGGGTTGTTCTGATCGGTGCACAGTGTCTGTTTTCCGTTTGAGACCAAGGCACCCATGTAGGACGAAAGTACATTAAACCCCGCTTTGGATACCATTGCATTCCCTTTTACCCAGCCTGGTATTACTGCTCTTCCCTGAAACTTTTCCATGCTAAAATCCCCCCTTCACGACTAGATTTACAAGGGTCTGGTCATCAACATACCTTGCGGTGGAATAGGTTCTCAGCTTGTTCGAATTGGTAATAATGGGTTTTTTGGCGCAGAGCGGGTTTGACATATACATCAGCGGGCAGATGTGAGACACCCTCACTCCTGTTTTTATAAGCCGGCCAAAATGCTCCGTCTCCTTAAATTTTGCAATGACATCCGGTGCACTGGTTATGACGGTATCTACCGCAACTTTGTCTCTTCCGGTTTCCCGAAGTGCCTGTTCAAAGATTTCAGTCCATTCGGTCAGTTGATTGAAGGAGGCATGAGGACATCCGACGAATGCTCTTTCTGGTTTGGCGTTCAAGTCCGCCCAAAGAATCGGATAGGAGTTCACCACTCGCTCAAGCTCTGCATCGTCGATGATATAAACGGGTGCACTCTCTCTGATCAGCTCCCCTCCGTGCTTCTTCGCTTCCGGCGTCAGGTTCTCCGCATGATAAAGCGCCACTGCACCATTGGATGCTGTTGCGGCGCCCATATCCTTGAGATAGTCCTTTGCCGCAGGAGTCAATTCTGTTCCGAGAAACTGATCCAGCCCTTTTATGTATGGTACTTTTTCCACCACTTTCATTCCGATTGCGCTTCCCAGAATCTGAGGACGCGGCAGTCTGGAGGTTCTCAGTTCTATGATCCAGTCGGCCATTCTTCCCTCATCGGTCAGGAATCCAAATTTTGGTGTCTTGCCGATAATTCCGCTGAAAAATTCCATTACGCCGGAGGTTCTGTTTGATCGGGCACCCAATACAGAGTTGGCATAGACCACCGCTGAGGATTCTGCCCAGGCCAGATGGTCACCGAACTTTGGGGTATTCCCCACCTCATCGAAATAGCAGGCACAGGTATAGGCATTTTCATCCTTCAAGCCCAGCTTTGCCAGCATGCTCTCATACTCCTTCTGTGTGCCGTATAACAGCTGATACATCTCCTGCTCCTGTTGGTTCGCCGGAACATTCTCATAGTCCAGCGGCTGGGGATCTGCTGTAAAAGGAAGCTTGGTTCTGATTCCTGCGTCAATCATCTCTTTCATGATCCTTGACAGGGGTTTCAGTGCTGGCATTCCGAAGGAACAAACAAGGTGCACCGGCCCATCCAGCGGCACGAGACATTCGGCATCGTACATGTCTCCATACCTTACAAGGGTCTCCATTGTCTTTTGAAGAATCGTTCCGTGTTTTCCATCAAGAATATCCTTCTCTTCGTTTGTTAACCTCATTATCTTCTCCTTTCTCATCTCATTTTCCAACGAACATGATTTCACCGAACGTTGTTATGTTAATGTTAGCACTGTGTTAACCTTTTGTCAATCACCCTCCATGTCTTTGCCTTGCTTTTTTTTTCATGAAAGCTTATGATTAGGAAAACGATATGTATATGTAATTGGAGCAAATAATTTATGGCAAGAAGAAAAAGAGACGAACAAGCCGCCCAGACAAAGAATACCATTATACGGGTCGCATTAAATTTAATCCAAAAAAAAGGTTATCATAACATGAGCATCCGGCAGCTGTGTCAGGAAGCGGGCATCTCCACCGGAGCGTTTTACCACCATTTCAACTCCAAGGAAGAGATGATCAACAACGGCTTTGCCCTGTACGACGAAGCTCTGGATCAGCTGCTGCAGCATTATGAGTTTCGCGATCCTGTAGAAGATATCAAGTTTATATTACTTCACCAGACAAGATACGTTATGGAAGAGTCGGCCAACCTTACTAAAGAGCTCTACATCGCTCAATTGTCAACAGATGTGAAATATTCCGTCAATTCGACGAGAAAGTACTATCAGACGGTAGAATGGCTGGCGGAAAGCGCATTGCAAAAGGGCCTGATCCATACGGATATGACGGTGCATGAACTTGCCTCTTTTCTGATACGGATCAACCGGGGCGTGATTTTAGACTGGTGCCTTAACGATTATTCTTACGATCTGATGCAGCAGGCAGAAAAAGATCTGCTGTTCGTTCTGGAAAAACTGACGGCTCC
>JARBUO010000078.1 GCA_029239605.1 Bacillota bacterium
TCTTACGCAAGCGCATTTGTTGACAAACGCAGGGCAGAAGTGATATGATGAGCACAGATGGTTAGCTAATACTAACTAATCGCATTTCATTGGGGATATGGTTATGAGCATTTTATCAAAGGAGAATGAACTATATGCATCCGTTGTTCAGGTCGTTTCAAGGTTTGATGATCATGCTATTTACCGCATGGCAGACGGAAGTGACGGAACAATGACCACATATGAGGTTTTTCCGGGTGTTGAGTTGATCTATAATGACTTCCATACTGAAGAGTGCTTCCAGGGGCCTAGGTGTTACCGTGATGTAATGGAAATTAACCATTGCAGGCAAGGTCGGTTCGAGTGTGATTTCCCTGACGGCTCCTGTGTTTATCTGGAGGAAGGTGATCTGTCCGTCAATATGATTGGAAACAGGGCACTTCGCTCCTCCTTTCCGCTTGAACATTACCACGGCATTTCTGTTGTCATCGAATTGGAGCAGGCAGCCTGTTCCCTTTCCGGCGTCCTGAATGATATTTCCATTGATCTCTATGCGCTGAGAGACCGTCTTTGCGGCTGTGACCGCTGCTTCATCATGCGTGCTACAGAATCGGTAGAGCACATTTTTTCAGAACTTTATCGAGTTCCGGATCAGATCCGAAAAGGCTATTACAAACTAAAAATTCTGGAACTATTGTTATTTTTAAGTGCTGTAGACGGAACTGCTCACATGGAACAAAAACAGTATTTTCCCAGGAGCCAGGTTGATGTCATCAAAGCGGTTAAAGAATATATAATTGAAAATCTAGAGCGGCATATTACGCTGGAGGAGCTTTCCCAGCGCTTCAATATTCCTCTGACAGCGCTAAAGCTGTGCTTTAAAGGTGTTTACGGAACAACCATTTATTCCTACCTGCGGACATATCGCATGCAGGATGCTGCTGTACTGCTGAGCAGAACTAAAATGAGTATCGCCCAGGTGGCAGGGCAGGTAGGTTACCTGAATTCCAGCAAGTTTGCATCAGCGTTCAAAGCTGTTATGGGGATCTCTCCTTTGGAGTACCGTCGGGGGAACCAGCGAATTACTGAAGAGCCATCGGGAATGGTCGGAGTGGGAAGCCGGTCTTTGACAGGCAGAATCATGATGAAAAATATTTCGTCCGATTGGAGCCAAACGAACCCTGTGGAGTAGCAGTCTCTCATGAATCCCATTATAATAGGTTCAGTTAGTAAATGCTAACTGAACTTTTCTATTTTAAGAGATCGGTTTTGTAAGCACTGCTGTGGGATCACTGCTAAAGCGATTCGATTTAAATTGTGGCATAAAGCTCCTTTTAAAGTGCTGATAAAAAGTAAAAAAAGGGTGCTGCTGCACCCTATTTTTCATTCTCGTCCACATAATCTTTTGCGAGAATAACTTCCTGTTCGCTTGGAATATAAACACCGGCCAAATCAGTGTAAGTACCGTTGTTGCTGAACAAAGCTGCTGTCGCATGACTTTCTACCTGAGTTTTTCTGTTTCTTTCGTTGATTTTGTTCTCTGTCATAAAAATCACCTCCATTATGACTGATGATATCTTTCATTAAGCATAGTTTAACCTTCTGGAGATTCTACTAAACGACAATCTTTTGAATAAAAAATATTTCTTAGCAGATACTATTCTTGGAGGTGAGAACTATGGACAACAGATTTGAAAACACAAACAACAACAATCAGAATGTACGCAATAGCCAGAACAATATGCGTAATTCTCAGGAAAACAACAGCAACAATAACAACAACAAAGATTTGCGCAATACGCAAAACAGCACAAGAAACAACGCTCAGGACAACAATAACAAAGACCTGCGCAACAGCCAGAATAATAACAATCGTTAATAGAACGTTATTATTTGGAAAAACACGAGGTAGTGATTCCGCTACTTCTTGTTTTTTTGTACAGAAATAATGGTGAAGCGGCTTGAACCCGATGCAATTTTTCTGTATCAGAATATAGTCTGCCACTCATAATTCATTTTATACGAGTTTTTTAAATGAAGATACTCTATTCTGCTTTTGACGCTGCAAATGGTAATTGCGGATGGGGTTAAAGATACGATATGGAAATAGAGAAGAGGAGCAAGAGCAGAATATTATGGTGATCTTAATAAAAAATGGCCGGATTATGACAATGGCCGGAAAAACATACGAGCCCGGATCCGTTTTGATTCAGGATGGTAAAATTAAAAAAGTCAGTGAAACCATCGACGTGGAAATCGGGGAAGACACGAAAATTATAGATGCCTCCGGATGCTGGGTAATGCCTGGTTTAATTGATGCGCATTGTCATATTGGCATTACGGAAGAGAAGAAGGGTTTTGAAGGGGATGACTGCAATGAAATGATGGACCCCATGACTCCCTATATTCGGGCAATTGATGCGATCAATCCCATGGATTCCGCATTTCATAACGCCATTGGTGCAGGGATTACTTCCATGATGACCGGACCTGGCAGCTCAAATGTCGTAGGCGGTCAATCTGCTTTTATCAAAGCAGACGGTCGCTGTATTGACGATATGGCTGTTCTAGCTCCCGCAGCAATGAAAATCGGCTTGGGAGAAAATCCTAAAAATAATTATGATCAGTTGAAAATGCTTCCAACTACCAGAATGACCATTGCAGCATTATTGAGAGAAGAACTGTTTTCAGCAAAAGAATATTTGCGGCAAAAAGAAAAATCTTTGAAAGACGGTAGTGATTTCGAGCCAGATTTCAAAAAAGAGTGTTGGATTCCAGTGCTTCGGAAAGAGATTCCACTGAAAGCACATGCTCACAGAGCAGACGATATTCTAACCGCAATTCGAATTGCAAAAGAATTTGACCTAAATTTAACCTTAGACCACTGCACGGAGGGACATCTTATCGCAGAAGAAGTAGCAGCTTCAGGATTTCCAGCAATTGTTGGTCCTACTCTTTCTTCAAGAAGTAAAATTGAAATTCAAAATATGGATTTCAAAACACTTGGAATTTTACACAGCCATGGTATAAAGGTTGCGGTCTGCACCGATCATCCCGTATCGAGAATCCAGTACCTTCCCATCTGCGCCGGTTTCGCAGTGAAAGAAGGCCTTGATATGGAGGAAGGGCTGAAGGCAATTACCATCAATCCGGCAGAAATCTGCAATGTAGCCCACCGTATTGGAAGCCTTGAAGAAGGAAAGGATGCGGACGTTGCTATTTTCGACGGGAATCCCATGGAGGTATTTACCAAAACACTATTTACCATTATCAATGGGAAAATTGTATATCGCGCAGATAAAAATACCACCAACGATGGGAAACGCCGTGTTTAATTTTTGGCCCGCTTTTAGATCAACATTGTATAAACAAGCGGTGTCCTTATACGACAGCTGAACAATCCACCCGCAGCTGTGCCTGCCTACATGAAAATAACAATAAAAAAGGACTATCGTTTTTACAGAAAGTGCACCCGAATAGCGGGATACGATCCGGCATTCAGTGCAGTTTATTGTTTCGAAAGTCCTTTTGTTTTACAACTTAATTACTTAATTATTAAAACTCGGTGGGTTGACATTCATATTTTTCCGCATAGCATCACTGCCTGACGGAGTGGAGAGGTTGAAGTAGAGCTTTGAGTCCTCCGTTACTCCGAAGTCTCTGTTGGACCCTGTATCCTGAACTTTGTTGAATGCCTGCCGGAACAAAGCATTATGTGCTTCTTCCCGGTTCAAAAGAAAATCGATGGTTTCCTTTACATATTTATCATTGATCTGCCTGTAGAGATATTCATACACGACCTTGGCTCTTTGCTCAGAAGCAATATTGGAGAGCAGGTCTGCGCACAAATCTCCCGTTACCGTTACATAATCAGCTGTCCAGGAATAACCGGATGCATTCATCAGCCCAGGATTTAGACCAAGGATCACATGGGTTTGAATTTCTCCTACACCCGTCTTTTCGTAATCAACATCATGGCCGTTCAGGAGATTGATGGTGGTGGCAACCATCTCCATATGGGATAACTCTTCTGCGCCGATATCAAGGAACAGATCCTTAATCTCAGGGTCTTTAATACGAAAACTTTGAGAAATGTACTGCATAGCAGCCTTTAATTCTCCGTTGCCGCCTCCCAGCTGCTCCTGCAGCAAGACCGCATATTGCGGATTGGGCCGTTCAATTTTAACTGGATTCAGCAATTGTTTTTCATGTCTGAACATAATAAACCTCCTTTGGTTTTTTTTTAGTATGCGCCAAAGGAGGTACGAATATGTTCTGAAAACCTATACTTAATATTCAAGACGGGTTGCTGATACTCTGAAAACTTATTCTTCTAACGCAAAAGAATGAGGTGCCAGCATTTCGTGCCATTTGGAAGTATCCTCTTCCTGGGCATCAAAAACCACATTGCCGTTGATTACTGTCATGACGGCCTGTAACGTTTTCAGTTCCGCAAGACTCTTCATTTCAAAAGGATCCTTATCGAAGATCGCAAAGTCAGCTTGCTTTCCTTTTTCGATGGTGCCGAGCTCCCCGCTGATTCCTAATTGAATTGCAGCATCCACCGTAAGCAGATCCAATGCTTCGGAAACCGTTTCTGCCCTTTCGATGCCGGTCCATGCTTCGTATCGCTCGTAAGTAAGCGGAGATTTTTTGATGTCCTGACCAAAGCTGGTATGTTCAAGTGCCTCTGAATCCAACTCGCCTTCGCAGGCAACCGTGAGCGCAGTCTTTTTATAACCGGCAGACCGGGTTGCTTCCAGTGCTTCCACCGCTTCTGTCACGGCTTCTTTTCCAATGGCATCAATATGAATGTCAAAGCCATTGTCCGCCGCCTGGAGACAGAGCTCCCGCAAAGAGTTGTCTGTAACGGAGACAGCTCCGGGCGTCCGGTCAACCAGCAGCTTCAGTGTCGTAAAATTGACGAGGCCATTGAGTTCGACACAGTGGGTACGGTACTGCGCCAGTTTCCGAATCATTGGCGCGGGATTTACATCTCTGGAGATGAACAGGGAACCGAAAAACCTGTTTTTAACCATGTTTTCCTGGTAGGCATGAACCATAAAACTCTGGTATGCAGAAGTAAAGTATTCTGGTGCTCCGCAGTCAAAGACAGAGGTAAAGCCCTTTTTACAGTACTGGATCATGGTCTCTGTAAACGCCTCAGGAATTTGGTCCGGGTTCAGCGGTTCCAGAATATGAAGCAGATAGGCCAGCGTGATTGCAGTGATTTCATCCTCTGCCGCTGCCGCTTTCACTGTATCCGTAGCAAATGTATTGAGCCAGCAGTGAAGGCCGCTTTTTCCAAGAACGACGATGGGTTTCTCCAGGCAGATTTCGTCTAAGGCGCCTCTTGCTTTGTCCTGATCAGAAGTATCAAAGATTTTTTCATCATAGCCATAGGCAAAAATAATTTCTGAATCAGCTTGTTCCGATGCATACTCCGAAATCTGCGCCAGCGTTTCCTCAAGCGTACCATCCTCTAAATAAAGGCAGGAATTCCTGAACGCATTCAACACAGGATGGCCGCAGGTGTCCATAAATCCAGGAAGCATATAGCCCCCTTCCAGGTCAACGATTTCCGTATGCTTTCCTTCTAATTCCCTAAGATCTTCATAATCTCCGACAGCAAGAATCAGCCCGTCTTTACAGGCCACTGCTTCGGCAAAGGGCATATCTGTATTTTGAGTGTAGATTTTGCCGCCCATGAAAATAATGTCGGCAGTTTCCGTTTTTCTGAAAAATCCGAACGCCATAAAGTCCTCCATATTGATTTGTACCTAGGTGGGGCATGATTTTTGGTTTCTTTTATTAAATCATAAAGCAGTTTGTTTTTCAACAAATAGGTATCCGATCTTTTTCAATCAGAAATACGGAAAAACGTCTGGGCTTTCGGTTTCTTCATCGTACCTTCACTGTGAGTTTTGCAGCAGTCATTTTTTGTAGAATTGCCTGAACCCTTTCGGAAATGCTATGATAGAAATAACTATCACGGCTGTACCAATCGTGTCAGCGAGAATAAAGGTGCAGACAGTATAAGAATGATAACGGATGATTTTATTTTGGGAAAGGAAACAGAACCATGGGAAGATTTGAGACAGATCCCGAATGTATCCTGCAGCGGGAGTTCGTTAATATACCAGCGTGGCATAAGGCGGGACATACGGGAAAAGGGCTGACGGTCTTTTGTGACGATGTACAGAAAAACCACCATGCAGAGCTTGTGAAGAACATTGTCCAGACGATACTTCCGGAGGCCAGAGTTTTATCAGGCGCAATTGGCTATGCATGGCAGAATACGGATTCCGTGGAGTCTATTAAAAGAGTCATCGTGGACTGTGCGGTGCGGTGTACGGAAACGGCAGAAACGATGCATTTTGACGACTTTGTCAAAAAGTATGAAGTCAGCCTCATCAATAACAGCACAGATGGGGGCAGCGGCACGGAAATTCTGCCCCAGGCGGTATACATGAATCAAAAGATACGAAAGCATAATCTGATTTTCTGCGGTGCGGCAGGAAACGGTTACGGACAACCTACCACCCAGAAATATAACGGTGCTTGCATGGTCGTTACCTCTGTGAAGCTGGAGGAGGGAAAACCGGTGTACGGGCTGAAGGCACACGGAGAGAATCTTGACTTTTCCATGTTCTACGGATTTCAGAGCGGGACAAGTAATTCCAGCCCTTTTTTGCTTGGTATGGCGGGGCTGCTTCGCTGCAGGTGGCCGGAAATCACCCAGGAGGAGGCGTATGCGTATTTGAAAGAACATTGCATTCCTTTGGGGCCGCGGAGAAAATTCGGCTGGGGGGTTCCGGTGTTGGGCGAACCTCAATGAAATGAACCTTTCCCTCAAATCAGCACTTCCTCAATTGTAAAGGAAAAAACATACCTCATCATAAAAGGCAAGTCAAAGCCTGGTCTGGTGAGGTTTTTATTATATTTATCGTTTGTTTCGAATTTGTTTATATTTCTTCATGCGCCAGTTTATTTTAACCATCTAAACTATCCGTATGCTTTAAGATTTGCTGATTCAGATAGCATCGGCAATGGAAGCAAAGGAGGAAAATTTGAAATGAAGAGAACTATGATACCAGCATTGTTGATCTTGACGCTGATGACAATGAGCAGTATTTCGGTCGCATATGCGGATGAAGCGGCAACGGGCACTACCGCAGAAAAAAGTGCTGAAAATATAAAGGCTGAGGACAACAAGGAATCTGAAAATGTAAAGGCTGAGGATATTAAGGAAACAGAAAGTCCAAAAGTAGATGATGCCAAGAAAACTGAAACCAAGGAGACCGAAACTAAGGAAACTGAAATCAAGGAGACCGAAATTATTGCAGGGCTTGTCTTCATTGGGCCGGCTACGGATATAACCCTGGATCAGGCCCTTACTGATGCCTTGACAAGTGGAGCATCCATTAAAGCAGCAGAGATTCAAAAACAAGCGGATGCAGCAAATGCTAAGGCCAATGCGGAATCTTTGTCCAACATGAACAAAACAAATAAGGATGAAAACAGCAGCAACACTTATTCAAAATCTGAGCTTGATAAAGTAAAGAAGGCAACAGATTATTATAGCACCATGGCAGATCGGAATTTTGAGGCTGCCAGGAACGCAATTACCTATCAGGTGAACGACGCCTATTACTCGCTGCTGAATGCGGAAGAGGGCGTGCGAATCGCCAAAGAAAATGTGACCCTTCAGAAGAATCTTCTGGCACTTGTTAATGAGAAGCTGTCACTGGGAGTTGCATCGAAGCAGGACGTTTTAAACGCGGAGATTAACCTTAACAATGCGCAGTCTGCGCTGAGCACCGCAGAGGTTTCATTGGCAGAGAAAAAAATCGCTTTCAATAATGAACTTGGGTACGAAGCCATGCAGCAGATCAGACTAACTTCAAAACTTGAACTGAAAAACATATCGGAGCTTGGGGTTGATACGGCGGTAACGGAAGCGGTAGCCAGAAGGAATGAACTGTACACCTGCGCGTTCAACATCTACACTGCTGAAAAAGAGTTGAACAATTACGCCGCATATCCAAAAAGTTCCGCGAAATACCTGACTGCACTGAATAACTATAACTCTGCACAAAATAGCTATAACAGCAAGGAGGACTCCATCAAAAAAGAAGTGCGGATCAATTATGCAAACATGCTGAACCGCAAAGTTTCAGCGGAGAATGCAAAGCTGAGTGCCGAAAAGGCGAAAGAATCCTACGAAATTTACCTGGCAAAATACAAACTGGGTATGGCAACGCTGGATGACGTTCAACAGGCACAAATCAGTTATTCCGAAGGACAGAAAACCCATGCAGAAGCAATTCTGAGCTTTAATCTGGCAATGATCACATACGAACTGTCTGCCACTGTGGGTATGAGCAGCACGTTTTAATACGATTTATGTTTAATGCAGGAAGGAATGAAACCATGAAAAAGGTATTACACCTCAATCGAAAACAGAAAATAATCTCAGGCGCGGTAGTCCTGCTTGCAGCGGCGGCGTTTCTGCTCATCCGGGGATTCTCAGGTCCCGCAGCAGCGGCAGAGGAACAGGCCGTTGCAGTGAAGCAGGATCTTGCGAAGTACTACACGTTCAGCGGAAATATTGCGTCCAGCGACGTACAGTATGTTACGGCGATAACCAATGAACCCGTAAAGAAATTTTACGTCGAGGAAGGTGATAAAGTAAAGATCGGTGATCTGCTTTACGAAGTTGACAGCAATACGATCCAATCCACGCTGACTACAGCATCTACAACTCTTTCTAACGCAAAGACCAGCTATGCCTCAAGCAAGCTTGACTATGAAAGAAAGCAGGAACTTTATAACATGGGCGGCATCAGTCTTTCTGAGCTGGAGGCAGCCAGGGACAACATGACTTCTGCCCAGAACCAGGTGACACAGGCGCAGGCTTCCTATACCCAGGCGCAAAAGCAGTATGACGACACAAGGCGCTATGCAGAGGTCTCGGGAGAAGTCTCAAAAATATATGTCAAAGAGAATGAATCCATGATACCGGGGAATGCCATTATGGATATTGTGAACTATGACGATCTGGAGATCATTGTTAAGGTGGATGAATATGATTTGTCCGCAGTTTCTGAGGGAATGGAGGTTTCCGTCTATTTAGAATCCATGAATAAAACCGTAACGGGAGCCATTTCGGAAATTGCCCGGGGAGCAAGTGTTACCAACGGTGTGTCGTATTTCAATACCACGGTAAAACTGCCGCAGGATTCGGATCTTCGCGTTGGCTTATCCGCTGAAGTAAAGGCAGCGGCCCAGAGTGTGAAGGATGCAGTAACGGTGCCTGTAGCAGCTATTTTATATGAAGGTTCAAACGCCTATGTGCAGCAGTATGACGAGAAGGGAAAGCTTGCGAAACTGCCTGTTACGGTAGGAATCAGCAACGGCGTTGACATTGAGATCAAAGAAGGACTCCAGGAAGGAGATGTTGTAATATACAGCGGAAAGAATGGGACCTCTGGAAATGCAACGGACGGAAATCAAGGCGGATTCGCACAGCCTTTAAGACAAAATCAGAAGTCCGGCGAGGGAGCAAGCGGAGCGGAGGGAGTCTAATGAGTGAAATTCTCAGCATGAAACAAATCGTGAAGGAATATCAAATGGGTGACGAAATTTCAACGGTGTTAAAAGGAATTGATCTGAATGTGAATTCCGGTGAATTTCTGGCAATTCTCGGCCCGTCAGGCTCTGGGAAGTCAACCCTTATGAATATCATAGGCTGCCTTGATACACCAACATCAGGAGAATACTTGCTGTCAGGCCGGGAGATTGCCAATCAGGACGAAAAGGCACTTGCCCATATCAGAAGAAAGGAAATCGGGTTTATCTTCCAATCCTTTTATCTCCTGTCTCGTCAAACAGCATTAAAAAATGTAGAACTGCCATTGGTCTATTCCGGAGCCGATAAAAAAATCAGGCGTGAGATGGCGGCAGATCTGCTGAAAAAGGTAGGCCTTGAGGAGAAAATCAATCACTTGCCCCGGCAGCTTTCAGGGGGACAGCAGCAGAGAGTCGCCATTGCCAGGGCCCTGATCAACAACCCCACAATACTGCTCGCCGACGAGCCCACCGGTGCGCTGGATCAGAAAACAGGACATCAGGTTATGGAGCTGTTTCACCAGCTTAACAGTGAAGGTAGAACCATCATTATGATTACCCATGATGTGAACCTGGCAAAGCAGGCCAAGCGGGTTGTAAGGATCTTAGACGGCAATCTGTTGGAAGAGGTGGTTTAGATGTTGAAAGAAAATCTTATCATGGCATGGGATAACATAAAGAACAGTAAAATGCGCTCCTTCCTTACCTCTCTTGGAATTGTAATCGGCGTTGCTGCAGTCATTGCACTGATCACCATCGTCCAAAGTGCCACGGGGGAAATGATGTCCCAGTTTGAAAGCCTTGGTACCGATAAGATTACGGTGACCGCAACCGGAAACCCCCTGAAATCAGGTCTGAATTCCAGTGACTTAAAAACCCTGGAGGGGCTGGATAATGTTGCAGGAGTCGCACCGTCCGTCACCATGACCGGATCTGCAGGCCGTCAGGGGATCCTGCTGGATGAGGTCTCTATCCTGGGAAAGAATGAAAAGTTTTTTGAGGCAGATACTACAGAAATAATGCAGGGACGCAAATTGTCAGCATTGGACATGGATGGGAATACCTATGTCTGCGTGATTGATCAGGATATTGCACAGAGTATGTTTGCCAACGAGGATGCGCTGGAGCAGCGTATCATGGTAAACGGACAGGGCTACACAGTGGTCGGGGTAAGAGATACGGAAAGCACCAGTGACATCATGGCCGGCATGAACACCAGCAGCTCGGCCGACGGCACAGTTATCATTCCCTACCGGAATGCCCTGGCTTTATCCGGCGCTTCAAGTTACTCCAGTGTTGATATCTATTTTGAGAACACCGACCTATCAGACCAGACCATTGCTGACGTAGAAGCGGCTTTGGATGCAGCTTTCAACTACAAGGATAACAGTTACAGCATTCTGAACCTTGGAAGTCTTCTTGATATGATGAATACCATGAGCACCCTGCTTTCCGCTCTCCTTGCCGGAATCGCTTCCATTGCCCTTGTTGTAGGAGGAATCGGCATCATGAATATGATGCTTGTCTCCGTCACAGAACGCACCAAGGAGATCGGACTCAGAAAAGCGCTGGGCGCTGATCCCCTTCAAATACAAGTACTGTTTATCATAGAAGCATTGGCGCTTTCGCTGGCAGGAGGAGTCATTGGTATTGTTCTTGGTCTGGGGATTTCCGTTGTGGCAACCATGCTGATCGGGACAGAATTTGCCGTATCATGGGGAGCCATAGGACTTGGAGCAGGGTTCTCCATAGCAGTGGGACTGATCTTCGGGTGGACACCGGCGAAAAAGGCCAGCAGCTTGAAGCCTATCGATGCCTTGAGGACAGACTAAGGTTTTGGTATAATGGACGCAAATAACACGGGGGTCAGTATGAAAATAAAAAATAAAATTTTGTTGTCCAGTTCTTTGATGATGCTATTATCGCTTATTACCCTGCTTGTGGTGGGTGGCTTTGTCATCCGATCCTTTTCAGGCGCTTTCAGCGACGACAGTGTCAATATTGTGAACAAGAATGCCTTTGCTGTGGAAGATCAGCTGGCGTCTTTTGATGTTACGGGAGAGCGCTGGGAATCTCTGGAGGAGAGTTTGGGCCAGTATCGGTACGAACTCTATGTGACTCGGAATAATGAGGTGGTTTTCCCAGTTGAGGATCAGGCTCCTAAGGAAATTGCTAACTTTCTCAGTACGGGCAACTGGATGGAGGAGCCGAGAACAATTAATATTGCCGGCATTACCATTGTAGGGACAAGAGCAGGAGAATATACAATTACCGCAATTCATGGGAAGCGCGCGGGGGTCGCCAATATTCACCGCAATATTCAGGTGATCCTGAAATCTTTTCTTCTCATCGGAATTGCAGCCATCGCCATCATTCTGCTCATCAGTCAAATTTTTACCAACTGGCTTATCAAAAGGATTATGCGCCCTGTTAACGCACTAACGGCAGGGGCCAACCGGATTGTTCAGGGAAATCTGTCAGAGCCGGTGGTCTACGAAGGAAAGGATGAAATGACAGCGGTCTGCGCAACGTTCAATGGAATGCAGGCCTACTTGCTGGAAGAACGGCAAAGAAATGCATCCTATGAAAAAGCCCGCACCGATATGATCGCAGGAATCTCACACGATTTAAGAACCCCGCTTACGTCGGTGAAAGGATATATTAAAGGACTGCGGGATGGTGTGGCTGCCACACCGGAAAAACAGGAACAATATCTTTCTATCGCCTATAATAAAGCCTGTGAAATGGATACGCTTCTGCAAAAACTGTTTTATTACTCGAAACTTCAAACAGGGAACCTTCCTCTGGAGCTGAATCGGGAGGACTTGGGTCAGTTTGTCAGAAAGTATGTGCGTCAAAATCAGACAGAGCTTTCGCAGCGGGAGGCAGTGATCAATGTGGAGCAAGCAGAGCTTGGACATTTTGTTTCCATTGACACGGAGCAGATGAACCGGGTGCTGACGAATCTCATCGACAATTCCATAAAATATGCAAGGGCAGGATCGCTGGATTTAAGCATCTCCGTATGGAGGGAGAAAGAGAGCGTTCATCTGTGTGTTGCCGATAATGGACAGGGCGCGCCGGATGAACAACTTTCAAACCTATTTGTCCAGTTTTGGCGCGGTGATGAGGCAAGAGGAAGCAGAGGCGGAGGAGGAAGCGGCCTGGGACTCAATATTGTGAAACACATCATCGAGGCCCATGGGGGCACCGTCTCCGCACGGAATGAAAACGGGCTGGTGGTGGACATGATACTGCCTGCCGGAAAGGAGGGATAGGATGGGACGAATATTAATCGTAGAGGACGATGAAGAAATATCCATGCTGGAACGGGATTATCTGGAGATCAACGGATTTGAAACGGACATTATTTCCGATGGGAGCAGAGCGGTTCAAACCGCTCTGAACGGAGAATATGAGCTGATTCTTCTGGATTTGATGCTGCCAGGGTGCAACGGCTACGAGATCTGCCGGGAGCTTCGCGACAAAATTGATATTCCAATCCTTATGGTTACAGCCCGGTCGGAGTCGGTGGATAAAATACGAGGGCTGGGGCTGGGGGCAGATGACTACATTGCCAAGCCTTTCGATCCCGCTGAACTGGTGGCCAGGATTAAATCTCATCTGAGCCGCTATGAAAGGCTGAAGGGGGCGGCAAAAGGCGGGTCTGCCGCAATGGATGATGCCATCGTAATCGGAGATCTGAAAATATTGCCAAGAAGCTGGAAGGTTTATAAGGGCGCTGAAGAAATTCGCCTGCCGAATCGTGAATTCGAACTGTTGAAATTTCTGGCAGAGAATTCGAATCTGGTGTTTTCGAAGGAACAGCTCTTTGAAAAAATCTGGGGTTACGATTATGTGGGAGACAGCGCTACGGTAACGGTTCACATCAATCGCATCAGAGAAAAAATCGAAGAAGACCCATCCAAACCGCAGATTATAGAAACGGTATGGGGCGCAGGCTATCGGCTGAATCAGCAAAACTGATCATTTTAGCATAATAACAGCAGCAAAAGGTATGTAACACCTCTGCTGCTGTTTTGTTTTCAGCAATATGATCTTTCCTGAAGCCTGCTCTATTTACATTTCGGCCGGTCGAACTCGGGGTTGAATGCATAGAAGTTCTTGGAGTTCAGGTTATCCGTGACAATTCGAAGCGCCTCACCGAATCTTTGGAAATGTACAATCTCACGCTCTCTGAGGAACTTGATGGGATCTCTGACATCGGGGTCGTCGACGAGACGAAGGATGTTGTCATACGTCGTCCGCGCCTTCTGCTCTGCTGC
>JARBUO010000079.1 GCA_029239605.1 Bacillota bacterium
GCCCTCTCAGAAAAGCAGCATTGTAGCCGCCGGTTTCCTTTAAAATAGAGGAAACGTGGATGCAGGGGTTTGTAAAACCGGGTACCATCTGATCGACGCAAAGTCCTGTAAGGAAGTCGTCATACGAAGAGACACTATCCGGCAGTGTCACTGTCTTATTCAAAAATGGCATTCGTCCCTGTTTATCTACGATTCCGCAGCTGATCAGCGGCTCATCATGCTCTTTAAGATATTGCACCAGCACATCTTCCCAATTGGGAGGAAAGATCATATCCGGATGAAGCTCACTGATAAATTCTGTTTCCGGAAGGTTAGACCAAATATATTCAAAACATCTTTGACGTCCTATTGTCGTGCCGACATTGAAACCGTCTCCGATGATGTGGCAATCAAGCTGGCTGATTGATGTTATCGTTTTCAGCGCTTCGTTGCTCATAGAGCCCTGGTTGTAGATTACCAGGGTTTTATAACTGCTCTTCTCCAGGGATTTCAGACAATTGACCGCAAGAATCATATCCTCCAGCGCCCGTTCCTGACGAAACATGAATAGGAGCGTATGAACCAGGCTCATCTCAGTCATCTCCCTTCTGCTTGGCAGCAGACAGATCCACAATGGCGGGATACGTATCAGGATGATCAGGATCAAAAACTTGGTTTGCCCATACAAGCATCACCATGTCACAATTTCCGGTGTTAATGATGTCATGAGTATAGCCTGGGGGGATGTCAACAATCTCAAGCCGCTCCGCTGAGACCGGGTAAAGCAGTAGCTTTTCATCATTCAATTTCCGGAACCGAATCAAACCGGAACCGCTGACAACGATGAGTTTCTCCGTTTTGGTGTGGTGCCAGTGGCCGCCTTTTGCCATGCCCGGTTTTGTGATATTCACAGAGACCTGACCGGCTCCCCTGGATTTTAATGCTTCGGCAAAGACACCACGAGAATCTCTGTGTTCCAGAAGTGCGTAACTGAATTCCTCTTCAGGCAGATAACTGAGATAGGTGCTGTAGAGCCTGTGCGTCAGAGGATCACCTACTTGGGCCAGCATAAGATTCTGTCTGCTTTCCCGAAAGCCTTTGATGGTCTCGGCAAGCTGCCCCACAGTTGCAAAGAAGATCGGATCGATTTCGCAGAAATCTCCGCGTCTCTGTACATTTCCCGAAAGCGCTTCGGTGAATGCTTTCAGAATATCATCTATATAGACCAGTGTCAGAGCAGCATCTGGATTGTCGATTCGCAAGGAAAGCCCTCTGGCCGTATTGTGGCAGAAGGTTGCAACAACGCTGTTATAATTTGGAGCGCACCATTTGCCGAAGACATTGGGCAGGCGGAAGACATAACTGTCAGCTCCGGTTTCACGGCCATATTGGAAAACCAGTTCTTCTGCTTTCTTCTTGCTGCGGCCGTAAGGATTATCAAGGAGTGCCTGAACCGAAGAAGACATCAGCACCGGTATTTTTCTTTTTTCCTGCCGGAGTCTCTGCAAAAGTAAATCGGTAAACAGATAATTCTCTGCAAAGCCGGACTCGTCCTCCGGCCGGTTGATCCCGGCCAGATGGAAAACAAAATCACATACGGAAGCATATTGAAACAACAAAGCGTCATTGTCCGGCCGATCGTATTTGAGGAGGCTGTCATAGCCCGCAGCCTCCAGATGGGCACATAAGTTTCTACCGATAAAGCCATTGGCTCCGGTAATCAGTATCTTCATCGATTGTTCCACATCCTTAACTCCTCCGCTACATATTCACAGTTCAGCAGCGTCTGTTTCAGTTCCAGATCCGTCAGCCGGTGGGTGTTGCTTGAGTTGTATTCCTGGAGCTCACCAATGCTTCGGTTCCCGTCGCTGAAATATTTTGCATAGTTCAAGCCACTTTCTTCTGCAGGAACTCGAAAATAATCTGTCATATCCTGAGCTGCCGCCCGTTCTTCCCGGGTGAGCAGCGTCTCATGCCTTTTTTCTCCCATTCTGACACCGATGGTTTCGATTTCATTGTCTGCCTGGAACAGCTCTTTGAGTGCAAGTGCAAGAGCGCCGATGGTAGACGCGGGAGATTTCTTTACCATAAGATCTCCTGGTTGTGCATTTTGGAATGCGAATAGCACAAGGTCGATGGCTTCCTCCAGATTCATCAAAAAGCGCGTCATCCCCGGGTCGGTTATGGTCAGCGGTTTGCCGCTTTTGATCTGATCAATAAATAGGGGAATCACAGATCCTCTGGATGCCATTACATTCCCATAGCGGGTACCGCAGATCAACGTATTCTTTGACGTCCGGGATTTTGCGATAAAGATTTTTTCCATCATTGCCTTTGATATTCCCATGGCATTAATGGGATAGACGGCTTTGTCCGTGGACAGGCAAACCACCTTTTTAACCCCCTCATCAATCGCTGCAGACAGTACATTTTCAGTGCCTAAAGCATTTGTTTTCAGTGCTTCAAGCGGGAAAAACTCACAACTCGGCACTTGCTTCAATGCCGCAGCATGAAAAATATAATCAACGCCTTGTACCGCGTTTTTGACACTTGAGATATCCCTGACATCGCCAAGTAAGAACTTCAGCTTGGGATTATTGTATGCTTTCCGCATATCATCCTGTTTTTTCTCATCACGGGAGAAGATTCTGATTTCGTCGATTTCTGTATCAAGAAACCGTCTGAGCACAGCATTGCCGAAGGAACCGGTTCCGCCGGTGATAAGAAGTGTTTTTTCTTTGAACATAAGTTAATCCATTCCTTTTCTAAAAAATCCTTATGTATGTCGCTTTAACGGATCATCATCAAGGATCTTCCATATAGCGGGCAGGCAGACTGCGGAATTCCTCGTTGCAGTTGATCAGGCAGCTTGGAGGGATGCAGCAAGGGCACGCCGTAGCCTCGGAACTTGATGCCCGAATGGTATAGTATATTCGTTACTTTAACCCGGCGGAAATTGTCCAGAAAAAGCAAATTCGTTTTCGCAAGCGAAAAAGCAAACTGCATTGTTCCCATATCTCTCAAACAATCTGATCCCGTCCGTCGTTGAAATATAAACTGCAATTGTTTATAATACTATTAGGGAAGCGCTGATTACTTTCTTATATGCAAATCAGTTGTGCACACTCCATTGAATCAGCGATTCTAAAGAAACAACGATAGAAACCAGAGAAATAGAGAAATATTATTAAAGAGTACTTTAGGAGAATTTTATGGGACTTAACGATACACCTTCCTCAGACAGAATTCATATCGGATTTTTCGGACAGCGGAACGCAGGCAAATCCAGCCTTGTCAATGCTGTCACCGGACAGGAGCTGGCTGTGGTATCCGACGTAAAGGGGACGACAACGGACCCTGTTTATAAATCCATGGAGCTTCTGCCTTTAGGGCCGGTCATGATCATTGATACCCCTGGCTTTGATGATGAAGGTGCCCTGGGAGAATTAAGAGTAAAGAAGACAAAACAGGTCTTGAACAAAACAGATGTTGCGGTACTGGTGGTTGATGCAGCAAAGGGACTGAGCGGAAGCGACAGAGAATTGATCCGGCTGTTTCAGGAAAAGGAGATCAGCTATATTATTGCATATAACAAAAGGGATCTGCTGGAATCCGATGAGGGAGACAGAACCGTTTCGATTATGCAGGATTCTTCAGACGAAGACACGGCAGAAAAAGAGCGAGCCACACAGAGCGGAATTGAAATCTATGTCAGCGCCAAGCTTTATAAGGGCATTGAGGAGCTGAAGGAGCGAATTTCACGGCTGACGGTAACCGGGAACATGAAGCTTCAGATCGTCGGTGACCTGATCAATCCCTCGGATTTTGTCATTCTGGTGGTCCCCATCGACAAGGCTGCCCCCAAGGGAAGACTGATTCTTCCCCAGCAGCAGACCATTCGGGATATTCTGGAAGCCGATGCCGTTTCCATCGTCGTGAAGGAATTCGAGCTGCGCGAGACCCTTGAAACCCTTGGAAAACGTCCGGCACTGGTCATTACGGACAGTCAGGTATTTGCCAAAGCATCGGCGGATACGCCCCGTGATATCCCACTTACTTCTTTTTCCATCTTAATGGCACGCTATAAAGGGCTTTTGGAAACTGCGGTGAAGGGCGTTGCTGCTGTTGAGCGGCTGAAAGACGGAGATTCGGTATTGATCGTAGAAGGGTGCACGCACCATCGGCAGTGCGATGATATTGGCAGTGTCAAGATTCCGAGATGGCTGGGACAGTACACGGGAAAGCAGCTGAACTGCAAAACTGCTATGGGTGCTGTATTTCCTGAGGATCTTTCAGAATACGCATTGGTGATCCACTGCGGAGGCTGCATGCTCAATGAGCGGGAAGTAAAGTATCGTATGAAATGCGCTGAGGATCAAAATGTGCCCATTACAAATTACGGAATTGTTATCGCTTACATGCAGGGGATTCTAAAGCGCAGCATTGAGATCTTCCCGCATCTTTTGATGGAAATAGAGGACTAGCCATGGGGATAGAACGGGATGCACTGGGAGAAAGAGCCATGCGGATGGAACGGGATGTATTGGGAGAAAAAGCTCTGGATCGTCAGGCGGTTTATGGAATCAATACCGTGAGGGCATCGGAAAATTTTGATCTGAAGCACAAACGGGTCAATCTCAACCTGATTTATGCTGTTGTGAAAATAAAAAAGGCTGCTGCGGTTACGTATCAGCGACTGAAGGTCGGCAAAGAAGGCGTTTACGAATCCATTATTATCGCCTGCGATAAAATTCTGGCAGGAGGGTATGCGAACAGCTTCATCACAGAAGCACTGCAGGGAGGCGCAGGCACTTCAACCAATATGAATGTCAACGAGGTCATCGCCAATTTGGCTCTGAAGGAAATGGGCAGAAACCATGGGGATTATGACATCGTTCATCCCCTTGATGATGTAAACCGGGGACAATCCACCAATGATGTTTATCCTACGGCTATTCGAATCGCTGCGGTAGAGCAGCTGCGGGAGCTGAGCGACGGTTGCGCGGCCTTGCAGCAGGCTCTTCAGCAGAAAGAAAATGAGTATCAGGATGTAAAAAAACTTGGCAGAACGGAGCTCATGGACGCAGTTCCGGTAACGATGGGAGAGGAGTTTGGCGCCTATGCCCAGTGCATCGCCAGAGACCGGTGGAGGCTGTATAAGGTAGAAGAACGGCTTCGTCAGGTCAGCATCGGTGGGACTGCGGTGGGGCTTTCCCATAATGCAGAGAAAAAATATCGGTTTGGAGTGATCGAAGAACTTAGAAATATAACGGGCATCGGGCTGGCCGCTGCTGAATACCCTATGGACATCACCCAGAACAATGATGTCTTTGTTGAGGTCTCCGGGCTCCTCAAAGCCCTGTCGGTGAACCTGCTCAAGATCTCCAACGACCTGCGGCTCATGAACTCCGGCCCTTACGGAGGGCTTTCTGAAATTCGCCTGGCAGAACTTCAGCAGGGAAGCTCAATCATGCCGGGAAAAGTCAATCCTGTGATCCCTGAAATGGTAATGCAATGCTCCATGCGTGTCATTGCAAATGATGCGGCCATCACCATGGCTGCGGAGAGAGGAGAGTTCGAGCTCAATGCCTTCGGCCCTTTGATCGCAGACTCGCTCTTGGAAAGCCTTCAACTTTTGAAAGAAGCGGTATATTTATTTCGAACAAAGTGTATCGAGCTGCTGTCTGCTGATCGGGAACAATGTGCCCGTCTGCTTGCGGGCAGCTATGCCTTTGCAGCAGGCTACATCCGGAATCTGGGCTACGATACCGTCAGCAAAGTGGTGAAAGCGCATCCGCCAAAAGAGGCGCAGGAAATCCTGGACAGGCTTGAAGCAGAATCTTTAGAATGATTTGGAGTCTGCGGCAGTAAATATATTAAGAAGGTATACGCTCCTTTGTTAAAGGAGCGTGACGATGAAACAACGAAAATATTACCCCATGCGCCAGATGGTTCATGGGACCAAGGAGCTTTCTTAATGGAAATTGTAGGACTGACCGTAACGCAATTCATATCCGGTATCTTGTCGGTTGTCTTAATCGATCTGGTGCTGGCCGGAGATAATGCAATCGTCATCGGCCTTGCCTGCCGCAATCTGCCGCGGAACCTGCAGCTGAAAGCAATTGTTTTAGGAACTGCAGGGGCGGTTGTGATCCGGGTTCTGGCCACCCTGGTCATCGTCAGGCTGCTTCAAATCAAGGGCCTGATGCTTGGGGGAGGCGTTCTTCTGATCTGGATTGCTTATGAATTGCTGGCCAAACCTCAGAATCACGACTCCGTCAAATGCTACGATTCTCTCGCTTCTGCAATTATAACGATTATTGCGGCAGATGCCGTAATGGGCCTGGACAATATGCTCGCCATAGCGGGGGCTTCCCATGGAAGCTATGCCATGGTGATCATCGGCCTTGCTATCAGCATTCCTATTATGGTATTCGGCAGCACGCTGGTGATTCGGCTCATCGAACGCTTCCCCATTGTGGTCGACCTTGGGTCGGCTGTCATTGCATATACAGCAGGAAAAATGATTACCGATGAACCGATGCTTCGCAGTATCTTCGAGATGCCTGCCGTTCGGTACCCTGTGATCCTGCTGATCATTGCGGGGGTGCTCCTCACCGGCATTCGGGATCGACGGCGTTCGTGATAGTCCTTTCTCTCGTCTCCACAAACCAGTTGATCAGCTTTCCGGCGACGCTGTATTTGCCCGGAACATCCGGCAGCTCATCTGTACCGAAAAAAGCTGCATCATCGATCTCCACACCATCCGGTGTGACTTCACCGCTTTCATAGTCTGCAATCAGTCCGATCATCAGCGAATCCGGGAATGGCCAGGGCTGGCTTCCAAAATACCGGATGTTTTGAATGGCTACCCCCACTTCTTCCAGCACTTCTCTGCGAGCACAGGCTTCGATGGTTTCGCCCGGTTCGATGAACCCTGCCAGGGTACTGTACCATTTCTGTTTGAAGTTTTTGTTATGTGCCAGCAGAAGTTTATCCTCTTTGATCACAGCAATGATAATTGCGGGTGAGATCCGGGGATAGATTACATTTCCGCAGGAGGAACATCTTTTGGCCAGCTCTGCAGAATCTTTTTGTGTGGGGCTGCCGCAAACGCCGCAATATTTGCTTCGCCGGCTCCATCCTGCGAGGTGAACTGCCCGGGAGGCCACCATCCCCATCATCTCATCAACGCTGTCATAGAGAGCACGGAGGCTTTCAAACTCCAGCTCCTCAGGAATCGGAACCGCCTCGTCGAAGGACAAGCAGAAACAGAGAATTCCATCCGCTGTTCCCATATAGTCCATCATGTCCAGGTTCAGGCTCTGGTCCGGAAAGTCGCTGATGCGAGGAAAACGGACAGAATCTTTATCCCTGTATACCGCAAGCCGGTCTGCATCCACCAAAAAAATAATAGAATTTGAGGGGTCTTCACCTTCCGGAAGCGTTAACGCAGGATGGAATCTTTCATAAATATCTTTTTCTGTGTTTGGTATCATTTGCTGTGTTGTTATCATGGAATTCTTATGCCTTTCTTTGTTTTATAAATCTATGAATTTGTGGTATGTGAATCTACAAATTTTTCGATCTTTTGACCTTAAAATTTAAGAATCTATTAATTTACGAAAATCTAAAACTACTTAAATTTAGGTTTGTGAATATTGCAAGCTTATCTCTATTGTAGTTCTTACCGCTCGGGAAGTAAACGGATCTTAATTATTTTCAAATAAATACTTGACAAGCATGAATCATAAAAATATAATGAGTACAAACTCAGTGAGTATAAAGTCATTTGAATTCGTGAATCCATGTGACGGAAGAAATCAATCAAAGGAGTCAGAATATGGCCGGATCGCAAAGGCAAAAACAGAAGACTGAAACAAAGAATTTTTTAGTTGAGACTGCCATGGAGCAGTTTGGTAAAAGGGGGCTGACGGCAACAAGGACCGCTGATATTGCTGCTGCTGCAAAGCTGTCCCACGGTACTGTATTTCTTCATTTTCCTACACGTGAAGTGCTGCTGGAAGAGGTCATCGGTGCGTTTGGCATGAGAACTGCTAATCGGATGCATGAACTGCTTGATAGCGAATGCACCATGGAAGAGGTACTGGCGGCACATCTGAAGGGCATTGAAGAAAATGAAGCCTTCTACGCTGTCCTGGTTTCTGAAACTGCAGTTTTGCCGGAAGGTGCGCACAACACTTTAATTATGATTCAATCGGCGATTTCTCATCACATTCTTCAGGTAGCGCAGCGTGAAATGAATGCAGGGACCATGAAAAAAATGCCCTTTGATCTGCTCTTTAATACCTGGATTGGACTGGTTCATTATTATCTGTCAAACAGAGCGATTTTTGCGCCCGATGGTTCCGTTATTGCGAGGCACGGATCACGACTGCTTACCCACTTCATGGACTTAATTTCAGAGAAAGGAGGTCTTCAGAAATGAAAATTTGTATTGCATGTGGAATGCCTATGAAAACAAAAGATGATTTCGCAATGGGAGATGAGAGCAAGGATTATTGCAAATACTGTGCAAAACCCGATGGTTCCATGCAAAGTTACGATGAGAAACTGGATGGTATGACTGAATTCATCGTGAAAACCCAGGGGCTTGACAAAGAAGCTGCAAGAAGCGCAGCCAGAGGAATGATGGAAAAGCTGCCGGCATGGCAGAACTGAGAGAGGGGACCCTTTATGAAATATGACAATTATCTGCTTCCTGTAGAAGATCTGGAGAAGGCAAGGGATTACTACGAAAATACGCTGGGGCTTACACTCAAGTTTGACTTTTCTTCAAAAGGTATGATTGCCTATCGCATCGGAGAAGAGGAGCCTGCCATCATTCTGAAGGACATATCACAGTTCGGCGCGCTGAAGCCCTCGGTTTGGCTGGAAGTGGAAGACGTGAAAAGCGAGTATGACCGGCTGAAGGAAAAGGGAGTCCGTTTCCTTTCGGAGCCGTTCTCGATTCATACCGGGATGGCGGTGGAATTCGAAGATCCCTTCGGAAATCGATTTGGAATCACTGATTATACGAAAACAGCGGAGCACAAAAGGTAAGCATACACAGTGTTGATTTCACGAAAGACACAGGAAACGAAGGAGAAAATAAGGTCAGAGGGTGGAGCGAGAGTAATGAGTAAATTGAGCGAACTGCCGAATATCGGCACGGTTATGGAAAAGCGCCTTGCGTCAGTGAGGATTTATGATGCAGAGACTCTAAGGGATATCGGAAGCCGGGAGGCCTTTGAGCGCCTGCTTGCCTATGAGGGGGATACTTGTTTCTGTTCGCTCTGCGGCTTGGAGGGTGCTGTGCAGAATGTTCGCTGGCATTCCCTGAGCAGGGAGAAAAAGCAGGAATTAAAGGACTACTTTCAATCACTGAAATAAACAGTTGATCTATTGAAAAAAGCCATGCCCCGGTTTTTAAATAGCCGGAACGTGGCTTTTTGATTATTTCAGAAGGCTTCTGAGCATTCGAAATTTCTTTTCAGAATAAGGATGGTAACGCACGGGCAGGTCGATCCAGTTGTATTTCTTGACAATGCTTCTGTAATGTGTGAAGGTGTCAAAGCTGAGCTTTCCGTGATAGCTGCCCATGCCGGAATACCCCACACCTCCGAAACCCATATGCGGGTTGGCCAGATGAATGATGGTATCGTTGACACAGCCGCCGCCGAAGGAGCAGGTGCTTAGAATTTTCTCTTCCACAGCCTTACTCTTTGTGAATAGATAGAGGGCCAGCGGCCGGGGGCGGGAACGAATCAAGCGGATGCATTCTTCAAGTTCGGTAAAGGGGATGAGCGGCAGGATCGGACCAAAGATTTCTTCCTGCATCACAGGAGATTCGGGGGTGATACCTGTCAGAACGGTGGGCTCCACAAATCTTCTGCACTTATCATAATGCCCGCCGATCACCGCACGCTCTTTCTTCATGAGACCTGTTACCCGATCGAAATGCTTTTCATTGATGATCACAGGCATTTCAGAAAGATCACCATCCGGGAAGAACACTTTGATGGCGTTTTCGTATTCAGCAAGAAAGGCATCCTTCACCTTGTGATGGATCAGCAGATAGTCCGGCTCTACGCAGGTCTGACCGGCGTTCAGTACCTTACCAAAGGCGATACGTTTTGCTGCCAGCCTGATATCCGCAGTTTCATCCACAATGACCGGGCTCTTGCCGCCCAGCTCCAGGGTGACTGGCGTAAGATTCCTGGAAGCAGCGGCCATGACTGTTTTGCCCACTTCCACGCTTCCGGTAAAAAAGATATAGTCGAACACCTCTTCTAAAAGCGCACTGTTTTGCGCCCTGCCGCCTTCTACCACCGCGATATATTCCGGCGGATAGATACTGCTCAGAATTTTGGCAATGGTACTGCTGGTTGCCGGAGCATAGGCGGAAGGCTTTACTACAACGCAGTTTCCTCCGGAAATTGCTCCTACCAGCGGTTCCAGACATAATTGAAGGGGATAATTCCAGGGAGACATGATGAGTGCAACGCCATAGGGCTCCGGAACGACATAGCTCTTTGCGTGGAACTGGGAAAGGGGTGTTCTTACGGTCTTTGCCTTTATCCAGCGCGGCAGATGCGCAAGATGGAAGCGGATTTCGTCCAGCACCATGCCGATTTCGGTCATATAAGTTTCAAAGGGAGACTTGTTCAGGTCTGCTTTCAGTGCTTCATTGATCAAATCTTCGTTTTCTTTTAAGGCTTTTTGCAGCTTTTTGAGGGCATCCAAACGGAAGGACAAGGGTCTGGTCGCTCCGCTTTCAAAGTACTCGCGCTGCCGTGTGACGATGGATCCTATCTTCATGATCTTCCTCCAATTTATTTCACTGCAGAAAGGAAACGTTCCGTAAAGAACGCGGAATCGGTTCCGATACAGGATGCTGCATAAGCGTAAAAGCCGTCTGCAGCTTTGCTTAACGCTTCGGTGCAGTCAAGGAGCGGTGAAATGATGGAAAGCCAACCCAGCCGCAGACTATAGCACAGGAGTGCCTGCAATCCCGTCGGTTCACCTGGAGCCAGAGACATAAAAAATAAATGGGTTTTGCCGTAGGTTGTGATGCTGTTTGCAAGGCTCTCTGCCCTGCTGGTAATGATATCATGATAATGGCGGAATGCCTCTGTCAGAGAATCCTGTCCCTGGGGCACTTGAAGAACAGCTTCTCTGCATCGCGCCGCCTCACTAGGAAAGGTAAGACTCGTTAGGATTTCGGCTATATGATTGAGCAGGGAGGAAAGCTCTGCGGCATAACGGTCCAGATCTTTGATTCGCTGGGAACCGAATTCCCGGTTCCACTCCCTGCGCTTAAGACTTATGAATACATCCAGCGTCTCGTCTGAAACACAGATCATTCTGGCGGCATTGTCAGCAGAATCAGTATGAACCAGCATCGCCTGATTGATGAAAAGATCCACGTCGGCTTTTGATGCCTGCTTCAGCGCCTGATCATAAAGTGCAAAGGAGGCAAGAGATTCGGAAAAGGGAATCCCGGCATCCATTCTTCTTTGAATCAGAACCATAATCTGCAGATCCGTTTCGGTAAAAAAACGGCTTTTGCCGGCGGTTTCCGGTTTGACGATCCCCTGCGTCGCAAGGGTCCCGATCTGCTGCTTTGTTAAACCGGACATCTTTGCCGCTTCGGATGCGGAAAAGGCTTTGCTGCCGCTCTTGGAATCGGCCTTTAGAATCGCATCCAAAAGCTCGATCTCCGTATGGCTTGGAGCGGAGGCGTCCAGCATACGCTTAATGACCGACAACGGATAGTAACGCTCCTTTTGAAGGGATCTGATCAATTGAATCCGAGCGATGCAATCCTGATCGTAGTAAGCCATGTTGGGGCCGGTTTTGCAGGCAGCCTGAATCAGACCTTCTTTGATATAGAATTTTATGGTCGTAACGTTGGTGTTTGCGGCCTTGGCAAGCTCCCCAATTTTCAGCAGGCTGACTGTGGATTCTTTTTTCATACATTCCTTCCTTTTGCAATCCGTATTTTATGAAAAAGTTTGCATTATTTTAACAATCAAGTACTATTTTAATAACCTCGGGGGGATTGTCAAGGGCGAGTTTCATTGCACGCTTGTAATCGTCCAATTTAAAATGATGTGTGACAAAACCTTCTGTTTTATAGATTCCGTCCCTGATCCACTCCTGAGCCAGATCAAAGGTATAGAGCTTTCTGCCCTGCCACTCTTCCATCCCGTGGGCGTTGATTCCGATCAGCTTGATTTCGTGCCACCAGACAGGGCTCTCGTCAAAGGTAATTGCGTTCATATGATGGCCGACTTTAATCAGCGTTCCTCTGGGATGCAGAAGCCTCAGTGCCGTGGTGTTGGACCAGTTTCCGCCGATACAGTCATAAACCCGGTCAAAACCGCCGAAGAACATCTTGTTCTTGTTCATCCCCGTAAATACTTTGCTGCCTCCTGTGGCATCGGATGCGGCCTGGTAAGGGTCTCCCGAAAGAATATGTTCCGCCCCCAGCCTTTTCGCAAATTCCTGCTTTGTTTTCACCCGCTCCATGATCCAGATTTCACAGCTGGGTTCCACGATTTTCAGAACCTGAACAATGCCAAGACCGATGGCACCGCAGCCCATGATGAGGATCTTTTCGCTTTTTTCAGGGGGGGCCATGAGGACTGCGTGGATGGAAACACAGGTAGGCTCTACCATGACGGCCTGTTCGTCGGTCAGCTCATCATAGATCTTCGCCAGCTGCTGTTCGGGAGCGATAAAGGTGTCGCCCCAACCGGCGCCCACATCAGGCAGATTGCGTGGGCTGGACTCACCGTAGTTTAAGCAGAGATTATAGTTTCCCTCTGCACAGTACTTGCAGGGGGGCTTGATATCTTTGTTTCCGCAGCCGGACATATATTCCCGTATCGTTACCCGGTCTCCCAGCTTGAATTTTGTCACCGCTGATCCAATCTCAATGACAATGCCGACGTTTTCATGACCAAGGTAGGTTCTTCTGGAAGCCGGAATGGGCTCGAAAGCGGAATTGGTTCCGGTGGTAGCCTTAAAAAAGCTCATATCCGTACCGCACAGGCCGCTGACCACATTTCTGACCCGAAGCCAATTGTCCGCGGGAAGGGGCGGGTTGGGAAGATTTTTGTTGTATTTGACTGCATTGAGTCCTGTGTATAACAGTGGTTTGCAATACCTGGCTGCGAACTTGGTGATCAGGACTCGCGGAATATCTTTTTCGAAGTATATCGATTTCAACTCCTTATGTCCTCCTTTCAGAATCATAAATCGGCAAACTGGAGGGTCGTGGCTATCAGCAGCATTATGTCAGCATGCCCTGGAGGACCGCCATATAATCGTTGAGGTAGCAGGCGTATTCCGGACTGCCGATGGTCTCCACATACCCCTTTTCAACGCCCTCCACAAATTCAACTTCCTTAAGCAAAACTGCCATGGCACCTTCTACGCTGCAGAAGCGAAAATGAACGAAGGGGCTGCGCCTGGTATAAACTCCGTGACCGGACTTGGATTGGCCTGCCTTAATCCTGAGATAGCAGGCAATATATGCTTTATCCTCGCCATTTTCCACGGTGAACTGATAAATTCGATCCGGCTGCCGCTGACAGAATTCCTGCATAGAAGGGTCTCCCAACTTGTTATACTGG
Organism: Bacillota bacterium; assembly: GCA_029239605.1. Taxonomy (GTDB): domain Bacteria; phylum Bacillota; class Clostridia; order Peptostreptococcales; family Anaerovoracaceae; genus Anoxybacterium. Next base: position 13,623 of record JARBUO010000079.1, read on the forward strand.
GACAATGCACGGGTAATCATATAAAGGCTCATCTTTACCTTGAGGCTTTGGCCCTCAAAATCCCTGGGCCTTTTCTTCGGTGACATGAGCATCAATCCCATGAGCAGGGAGAGCACCTTTGTGAGCAGCCCCACATTCCTGATTCCCTTTATGGAAGGGAGGGCGAGGCCGCCCCGGAGCAGAGCATTCATTTTGGCCACGCTGGAGAAGGTGAGTGTGATGTCCGGGTTTTCTGCCGGCCCTTGTACCACGGTT
>JARBUO010000233.1 GCA_029239605.1 Bacillota bacterium
TTCATTAAATGGCACATAGGTTTGATTTTCTTTAATAAGATTATTATCTTTAAATCTTTTAAGCATATGAAAACCATTGAGCACATGCAGAATATTAGCGTGATGTCTTGCTTCAATTTTCTTTTGAAGAGTTTTTATGGCTTCTTCCATAATTCCACTCCTATTATCATAAAATATGGGACACGGGGGACAGGTTAGCATTCTTTTTCCACTTTTTAATCTTAGTTCTAAAACTCTTAAATGGTGCAACTGAATTTATATGCACCCATTTCCACATCGGCCAATTGGATTTTGTTACTGTCCACTTACGTACATTTGGGGTAAATAATTCTTCATCACTTAATTGACCTATCCAATCACACCACGCTTCAACGCTTTTCTTAAATAAGCTTCGTAATTCCTTTAGTGAATATCCACTATATTCAGCATAAAAATATTGATAAAGCAATCCTAACTGATTCCATTTATAGTCTGGAGATGGAGTAATAACCTTTTTACCATTTAACTCATCATTTTCCCATCCCAGAATAAGATTTAACCAACCAAGCTGATAAGCTAGCATTTCTTGTGGTGTCTTGTCCACTTCTTCAATTCGGATGTCTTTTTTTTCTTCTGGAACTTCATCAAATTCTCTATCAAAAAGCTGATAGGTCTTTTGTATAGCGGCAATCAGCGCAGCTTTATTATCGTATTCTTGCACTAGCACACCTCATTTATTATCTTCTCTGCTGCTACTTTTTGTATACAGAGCACCTCACCATCTATCTATTACCAAAGCTTTTCCATAACTCTTTAACAGAATGAGTTGTTACGACTTTATCTTTTAATACTTTCTCGTAGACGTTTATCTTAGCAAGTATGGGATATTCTCCTATCTTTTTTTTGCCTCTATAAAGATTTCTTTAACGATTCTAAATCTATTTTCCGTTGTTCCACCCCATTTATCAGTTCGTTTGTTCATATACGGTGAAAGTATCTACGTCAATTTATTAATATACAGCTCTACCATCAACGATAAGGACCTAGTTGTTTTTGATTAAAACTGTAAATTGATTTCTCATTTACATTATATTACCAGAAAGTCTCTGTTTCGTAACATCATAATTGGATATCTAATACCACTTGCCGCGTAGCAATGCGCTCCATCAAGGGATTGCTATGAGTTACAATAATAAGTCCTATCTTTCTTTCTGCCACTTCAGTTAATAGGAAATTCCATATTTGGCTTTGGGTAATTAGATCAAGCATCGTGCTGATTTCGTCAGCAATGAGAAACTTTGTCCGTTTACCCAACGCTCTTGCAATACAAAAACGCTGCATCTCGCCTCCGGATAATTCTCCGGGAAAACGATTAAGCCAATCACGTTCAATCCCCAATCCATCCATAATCCGCTCTTCGATTTCATCGCCTTCCGCAATTATGGCTTTCATGCGTAACCTTGGATTAACGGCTTTTTCCGGGTGCTGCCATATCATCTGTACTGGACAATAGCCTTGGATTTCGTGAATATCTTTTCCGTCCAGGAGTACCTGGCCACTTGCAGGCTTTATATAGCCTGCTAAAATTTGACACAGTGTAGTTTTTCCAAAACCGCTGGGTGCCACAATGCCGACTCGTTCATGACTTTCTATCGTGATCTCAATCTGATCGAATATATTTACGCCTTTTTTATAACCGAAAGATATCCCTTTTGCCTCTAATATCATTGTCATTCACTCCTCACTTTGCATGGATACAGCGAACCCTTCCGAAACGTATCATCTGTTCCTGAATATTCCCTTCACATTCCGGCGTAAGCTGAGGACACCGAGGACCAAAAGGACAACCATTGGGCATATCCTTTGCATATGGCTGCTTTCCGGGAAAAGGATGAAAACCATTTTGAGGTAAGGCTCGCCACAAAGCTTTCGTATACGGGTGCCGAAGGGTATCAGCTGATTGAAAGTCTGCTACTGGAGCCTCTTCCACGGTGGTTCCTGCATAAAAAACAGCAATGCGATCAGCTACTTCTAACGCTAATTCAATGTCATGGGTGATGAGAAGCACACCATTACCTTTATCGGCAAATTCACGAAAATGACTCATGGCCTTTTTAGCTGCTTCTAAATGAAGACCGGGAGTAGGTTCGTCGGCTATGATCAAGCGCGGACTTTCCATCATTGCGGTAGTAAGAAGAACCCTTCGAGCCATACCGCCTGATAATTCAAAAGGATACAGATCAGCGGTGTTTTGTGACAGCTTATAGAAAGCAAACAGTTCTTCTTGTTTTTTGCGAACACTCTTTTCGTTTTGTTCTCTCCTCACTTGCTTGCCAACTTTTTCTAAAGGATCAAGATAGGTCACGCTCTGCGGAACCAATACGATTTTTTCCCCACGCAGCTCCTCGATACGTTTTGGTGATAACAATTCATCCTCAAACCAAATATTGCCCTCAGCATCACAGTTCTGCGGCAAAATTCCCAAAATAGCATGAGCTAACAGGCTCTTTCCCGAGCCACTGGCCCCTACCACAGCAACAAGCTCTCCCTCGCCCACGGAAACATTTAAATTTCGAATGACTTTTAAATCAATTTTACGCAATCCTTTCTCATACTGCGTAAAAGAAACAGACAGGTTTTTAATCTGTAAAATGTGTTTATGATTCATGCAAGACAACGCTTCTACCTCCTTACTCCTGGGCACTATGAGGATCAATGATTTTGCGCAGACTTCCTCCGACCAAATCAAAAAGTAAAACTGCAGTCATCAAGACCATTCCAGGGAAAAGTGCCAGCCACCACATCCCCAGTGATAAATACTTCATACTTTCCGACAAAATGATGCCAATACCGGGCTGTTCTGGCGGCAGGCCAAAACCCAAAAAGGTAAGAGCTGCTTCATGCAAAATGGCATGGGGAAAAAGCAGCACTAACCCAACCAGAAATTGTGGCAATACATGAGGAATCATATGTTTCACCACGATTTTCATTTTGCTTTGCCCTAACTTTCCGGCTATCTTTATATAATTTGCTTCTTTTAACTGAAGGATTTCTCCCCGGATTATCCTGGTCAAAACCGGCCAGTGGCTTATGGCAACAGCGACAACCACTCCAAATGTGCCTCTTCCTAAAGCATAGGAAATCAAAATCAGCAGTAAAAGGTGAGGAATGCCCATCACTAAGTCGATAAACCAGGTTATGACGGCATCTACCTTTTTTCCTAACGTTGCGGCAGCCGCTCCCAAAA
>JARBUO010000080.1 GCA_029239605.1 Bacillota bacterium
CAGGGAGCTATGAAATGAAGTGGATTCTTTTGATTGGAGGCTGCCTGGTTCTGGGTACAGGTGTTTATCTGGAGATCCTTGGTGACGTTGTGATGCTTCCGGGAGAATCCTTTGTCAATGCCATTGCGGTTACCTATCAAAAGGATTTTGGTAAAACGAAAGTGGCTGTCGATGTATCTATGACGATGATTGCCGCCGTTCTTGGGTTTATGTTGTTTGGAAAATTAGCGGGCGTACGGGAAGGAACTGCTGTTGCAGCGCTGCTGGTGGGAATGATTGCCCGGTTTCTCAAAAGAAAACTGGCTTTTCTTGAAAAGCTTTTATTTGGCACGGAACCATTTATATGCAGGATATGATTTACTGATATGATTTTTTTGCGTTAGATTTCGGCTTTTTTTATTGATACCATGAAACCAGAAAAGGATACTTATAGTAGCAAAGAAAAGTCAAATAAAAGGAGAACGAACTATGGCAAAAACAATTATAACAGCGGCATTGACCGGTGCAGTTACACCGGCCGGTTACAATATTCCGGAGACACCGGCGCAAATTGCAGCGGACGCATATGAAGTATGGAAGCTGGGAGCGGCGGTGGTTCACCTGCATATGAGGGATGATCAGGGGCTAGGCGTGATGGACAAAGAGAAATTCAGAGAGACGATTCGTCTGATCCGGGAACATAAGGATTGCGACGTTATCATAAACTGTACCTCCTCGGGCGACAACAGAGTGTCCGGCGGAGATCCTGCAGGAAACGCGAAAAGAATGGAACACCACAGAGAACTTGACGGAATTGAGATGGGATCCTATGATGCCGGTTCCTTCAACTGGATGCCCGGAGGTGTTTTCATGAATACACCTCAATTTCTTCAGGAGCTGGGTGATGTTTATGTGGAACGAGGCATTAAGCCAGAGATCGAAATTTTTGATGCGGGCATGCTGGGCGTTGCAGATTACTATGTGAAGAAGGGTCACCTGCCGGCGCAGAATCATTATCAGCTTTGCCTTGGCGTGCTGGGCGCAATGCCTGCCACTGTTGACAATTTATTATACCTGAAAAATCTTTTGCCGCCGGGATCCACCTGGTCCGCATTTGGCGTAGGCGCAGGGCATTTACCGATTTTATTTGCGACCCTTGCGATGGGTGGGCATATCCGCGTGGGACTGGAGGATAATGTGATCTACGGAAAAGATGAAAACGGCAGAAAAATCATGGCGACAAACAAAATGCTGGTAGAGCGCGCTGTCTCCGCCGTGAAAGCATACGGAAACCAGCCTGCGACGTCTGCGGATGCCCGTCAGATCTTAGGCATTCCAGCATTTGACGGCGATTCTGTCCGGGTGAAGTTGGGAATAGAATAAACTAATTTGTACTGTCTGGTTTTATGGCAAAGAGCTCCGCGGAGTCGAGAAATTTCCGTATCGTTGAATTGGAGTTGGTGGATTTCCATAGAACGGTAATATCCGTTTCCAGCGGGGTATATTCATCGGTTTCAATGGGAATGAACTTGATCCCCTGGGGTGAATTGTTCTGGGCAGTGCGTGCGGTAAAAGCGACGCCAACATTGCTGCTTACCAGCATTAAAAGACTGTTGATATTAGAAACCATAGCTGCAACGTTTGGCTCAAAACCGGCATTTTTACAGAGATAGGTCATGTGGAGAACCCCCAGGTTATAGGTGTCTGGCGTCGGGATTACAAATGGAGTACCCGCGAGATCCTTTATTTTCAGAGTTGATTTTCCAGCCAGGGGATGATTGCAGGACATGGCAATATAAACCGGCTTTGACCATACGGTAAAGGAGGAGATCCCCGGGACGTTTTTTGCGTCATGGGACAGGGTATAGGCACAGTCAATTTCATCACGAAGCAGGTTATTAATCAGAGATGACATGCTGTTATCGCTGTAAATAACATCAACCTCCGGATAGGCAGAAACAAAGTGATTGATAATTTTTGGAAAGGTCTCATCGATGAGATCATTTAGAAGCCCAAGCCTTAGATGTTCATTTTTATTCAGCGAATCCTTGAGATTAATCAGGCTTTTATTGTACTCTGAAACGATGATTTCTGCATGTTCAAGAAATCGCTTCCCGTAATTTGTAAGTTCTACACTGCGTTTTGTTCGCCTGAACAACTGACAGCCGATCTCTTCCTCCAGGCGGATAATCTGCCTGCTGAATGCCGATTGGGATAGAAACATCTGCTCGGCGGATTTTGTAAAATTCAGGCTTCGTGCAAGAAGGAGAAAGGCTTCCAAATTTTTAATTTCCATAATTTCACCCACTAACTTCCATTCGGTTATCGGAATAATTGATTGTTTGAAATGATTGTTTCAAAATAAGGCACCTTTTGGCAGGCGCCGGTAATTTAATAATAGCATCTATTTGCAGTCGAGGTCAACCAAAGGCGCTCGGCTGCTTTTTTTGTATGCTTTAATGCGCAAAACAGATTACTGAAATGTCTCCTTTGCGTTAGACAACCATCAAAATCTTGAATTAAACTAAAGGTAAATCGACCGGTAAAATCGACCGATCTATTCTGGCGGACAGACTTCGACGCAGACCTGCAATGAGGTGTTTTTCGCTTTCGATAAAGGATTAACAATGAGTGATAAGGCAGAGAGGAGAAATGACAGTGAGAGAGGCAGTAATCGTATCTGCAGTCCGTACTCCCGTGGGGAGAGCGAGAGGAACGCTTGCGGGGGTACCTGCGGCGGATCTCGGGGCTTTGGCAATCAAAGAAGCAGTCAGAAGGGCTCAAATCGATCCCACTGAAATAGAGGATGTTTTTTTTGGCAACTTAATGGCCAATGAGTATGCGAATATCGCAAGAGTGGCAGCGCTGGGGGCAGGGCTTCCCTATTCTGTTCCGGCTGTTATGATGGATCGGCAGTGCGGATCTTCCCTGACCACCTTCGGGCTTGCGTCCATGATGATAGAAGGCGGTCATGCAGATGTTCTGGTATCAGCGGGCGTAGAAAGTGATTCCAGAAGAACCTATGTGATGGAGAAGCCCACTGCATCCTATCAGGTAGTGCCGCCACAATGGGCAAACATCATGTCGGCCTATACAAAAGAGGACAGCATCAGCATGGGTTTGACAGCGGAAAACCTGGCAGAAAAATATGGGATTACGAGAGAAGCATGCGATGCATTTTCTGTAGAAAGTCATAAAAAAGCAGCGGCAGCCTGGGAGGCAGGATACTTTGACGAACAGATCGTTCCTGTGGAGGTTTCTCTCGGGAAGGGCAAAGTTGTGGTTATCAGCAGGGATGAATCGGTACGGAGTGACTGTACCATGGAATCTCTGGGTAAGCTTTCACCGGTTTTCAAAAAGGACGGTGTGGTTACTGCAGGAAACAGCTCTCCCATGAGTGATGGAGGCGGCGCTTCCGTTCTCATGGAGAAGGAAAAGGCCAAGTCATTGGGCGTGCCAATTCTGGGCAGGTTTGCAGGATATGAAGCGGCTGGGCTCGATCCGAAATACATGGGCTACGGTCCCGTAGAGGCTACCAGGAAGCTTTTAAAAAAGAAGGGCATGACGCTGAGTGATATTGATCTCATCGAGATGAATGAAGCCTTTGCTGCACAGTCAATTGCATGTATTGAAGGGCTCAATATTGATCCCGGTAAGCTGAACGTCAACGGCGGAGCCATTGCACTGGGCCATCCTTTGGGAGGCACAGGAGCGGTTCTTGTTGCCAAAATGGTATATGAGCTGAAGCGAAGAGATCTGGAACGTGGTCTGATCACCTTCTGTATCGGCGGGGGGCAAGGCGTCTCCGCACTGATTGAAAGGGAATAAAGGCGGGATCAGGCTTCAGAACCAATCAGAAAGCGCTGTGAATCAAACAGGCGCTGAGAGAATAACCTGCGGAGGATATATGAACAAGTTAGTGAGTAAAAGCGAAATCATGAAGCTGTTCCATGATAATATGACGCTAATGTGCGGTGGGTTTGCCAACAGGGGCAACCCAGGGAAGCTCATCGATATGGTTGTAGAATCCGGAGCACAGAATCTATCAATCATTTCAAATGATGCCGGAGATCCTGACCTGACCATCGGCAGGCTGATCCGGAGCAGACAGGCGAAGAAACTGATTGCCTCCCATGTGGGAATGAATCCCGAACTGGGCCAGGCGGTGCTGGAAGGCAGAATGGAGCTGGAACTTTCCCCTCAGGGAACGCTGGCAGAGCGGATTCGCTGCGGCGGCACCGGCATGGGCGGTGTTTTGATCAAGACAGGTCTTGGCACCGTGATTGAGGAAGGAAAGCAGAAGATTGAGGTAAATGGTCAATCCTATCTTCTGGAACTCCCACTTACTGCGGAAATCGCGCTGGTCAAGGCCCATAAGGCGGATGCGCTGGGCAATCTCGTCTACAAGGGAACCCAGAGAAATTTCAATCCTCTGGTGGCAATGGCGGGAAAAACTGTCATTGTTGAAGCGGAAGAAATTGTTCCCATCGGTGCCCTTGACATGGACGAAATTCATACACCGGGAGTATTCGTCTCCTTGGTTTGGAACGGGGAGGAGGAATAGCGGCATGACGGATATAAAAGAAAAGATTGCAAGAAAAGTAGCCGGATTTTTCAAGCCCGGCGACGTTGTCAATCTGGGAATCGGCATCCCCACTATGGTGGGAAATTACATAGAAGACGGCGTGTGGCTTCATACGGAAAACGGACTTGTAGGCTATGGACCTGCACCGGAACCGGGAGCGGAAAGTGAGTACCTGACTGGAGCGGGGGCTCAGTTTCTCACGGCTTACCCGGGAGCAGCGGCCTTTGACAGTGCCACTAGTTTTGCAATTGTCCGCGGCGGTCATCTGACCGCCACGGTACTGGGAGCGCTGGAAGTGGATGAGAAGGGCAATCTGGCCAACTGGAGCAGGCCAGGTGTGATTGTTGGCATGGGCGGCGCCATGGATCTGGTCAATGGCGCGAAAGACGTGATCATCGCCATGGAGCATACGGCCAGGGGCGGTAAGCACAAAATTCTAGAATCCTGCAGTCTGCCGCTTACTGGTGTAGGGGTTGTTACAAAGATCGTTACGGAGTTGTGTGTCATTCAAGTTACGGGAGAAGGGCTTGTGCTGCAGGAACTTTCGGAAGGCGTAACGCTGGATGAGGTACTTGAGAAAACCGGAGCAAGACTAATTGTTTCCGAGACGCTTCGATAAGAAGCGTATGCGCGCTGAATGGGCGATATCGCAGAATTTCAATAGAGGAAATGTGGAAACGAACATACCCTCCTTTGCAAAGCGTGTTGTACCTTGTCAAAGGAGGGTATGGAAAGCGAATCGCTAATAGACATTGTGAAGAGGAATATAAATGGAATTTAAGCAAGTTCGATGGCGGCATATGATTGCCGCAATGGTAATGGCACTCTGTGCAGGAATCGGATATACCTGGAGCGTTTTTCAAAAGCCCCTCATGGAGCATTTTCAATGGGGGATTGAAACCATTTCCCTTACCTTTACGATACAGGTTCTCGTTTCTACCTTGGCGCCGGTTTATCTTGGCAGGTTTCAAAAACCCCTTGGTGTGAAGAACTATCTCAGGATTGGGATTGCAATTTATGTGGTTGGTCTGATTGCCACCATGTTTACCAGTTCCATCGGCTATTTATACATTATTTACGGCATCGTGGTCGGCGTGGGAATCAGCATGCTGTACCCATGTCTGATGGCCTACAGCGGCAGGCTGTTTCCGGAAAAAACAGGAATGGCGGCAGGACTTCTGGCCTGCTCCTATGGCGGGGGCTCCATCCTTTGGGCACCGCTTGCGGCGAACTTTATCGGTAAGCACGGTGCACTTCCGGTATTCGGACTTTTTGCTGTAATCTTTGCGGTGGTGATGATTCCTGCCAGCTTTCTGATTGGCGAAGTACCGGAAAATTTCCATCCGTCAACACAGAAGACTGACAAGAAAAACGTTTCAGACAATATCCAAGAAGAAAAAAGCATCACCGCCAAGGATCAAAGCATTCCGGGAAAGGATTATACCTGGCAGGAGATGCTTAGAACCTCCCGGTATTATATTATCGTCATCGCTCTGACTTTGGGAGCCACTGCCGGACTTATGATCATGGGTCACGCATCCACAATCCTGCAAGAGGTTCAAAGCTTTACACCGGAAAAGGCTGCAGTGATTATCGGTGTTCTCTCGATTTTTAATGCATTCGGACGGCTGGGATTTGGATTTATATCGGACCGCCTGGGCAGATATAACGTCATGCTGCTGCTATTTACCGTGATCGGAGGCGCCATGCTGCTGCTGACCACATCGGGAGGAACGGTTTTCGTCATCGCGCTCTTTGCCATCAGCGCCTGTTATGGAGGATTTACATCCATGTTTTCTCCCATCTGCGTTGACAATTTTGGGATTAAAAACCTGGCGATCAATTACAGCTTTCTTTATGTCGCTTACGGATTCGCCGGAGTCATCGGGCCGCAGCTGGCAGCCAGAACAAAGGCCATGGGAGACGGTTATAACCTTGCATTTCTGACAGTGGCGGTATTGAGTGTCGTGGGATTCGCACTGACGCTTTATTTAAAAGCCGCAACCGGAAAGAAAAGATAAAGAGGGTCGACAATGAACAAAATACGTTTGAATATAGACGGATATACAATTGAAGCAGAGGAGGGGCAGAACCTTCTTCAGGCGGCTTTGGATGCAGGAATCTATATTCCCCATCTCTGCTACCATCCCGATCTTACACCACAGGGCGGCTGCAAGCTATGTACCGTAGAAGTAGAGGGTGAAGGAACGGTTCAGTCCTGTGAAACCATTGTCACTGAGGGGATGCGGGTAAAGACGAAAACAGAGAAGGTGAAGCACCGCCGCGCCGTGGCGCTGGAGCTGATGCTGGCCAGTCATCCAAAAGACTGCACCTCCTGTGATAAATACCTGAACTGCGAACTGCAGGCCTTGATGCAGTACATGGGAGTGGCCCATTCCAGGCTTCGTGAGATTGATAAGGAAAATACGAGAATCGCTCCGTCAGATCAATTGATCAAACGGGAGATGTACCGCTGCATTCAATGCGGGCGATGCGTTCGAGCCTGTCAGGAACTGCGGGGAATCGGTGCGCTTCAATACAACAAAAAAGACGGAGAAACCTATATTGGCACGAAAGATGATGTTCCGCTTTCTGAAACGGACTGCCGCTTCTGCGGTGCTTGTGTGGAGGTCTGTCCCACGGGAGCCATTCAGGATGTGAAAGGGATCTTTTCAAAGGATTCCCCCCGAAATCTGGCGCTGGTTCCCTGCAAGGACAAATGCCCTGCCCATACGGACATTCCGATGTATGTGCGCCTTGCGCAGCAGGGCAGATATTCCGATGCGGTAAGTGTCTTCCGTGAGAAACTTACCTTTCCCCATTCTTTGGGCTTCGTCTGCACTCATACCTGTGAATCGGGATGCAAACGCAATCATGTAAATGAGGCGGTTTCGATACGGGAGTTGAAACGCTTTTCTGTGGAGCATGACAAAGAAGAAAGCTGGAAAAAAAGAGCGTTTCATAATCCATCTACGGGAAAGAAAGCGGCCGTAATCGGTGGCGGCGCAGCGGGAATGACCGCGGCCTATTACCTTGCAAAAAAGGGTCATTCGGTTACTGTCTTTGAGCGGCAGCCTATGGCAGGGGGAATGCTTTCCTATGGAATTCCCAAGTATCGCCTTCCACAGGATATTGTCAATCAAGAGCTTGAGACCCTTGTAGCAGCCGGAATTCAGCTGGTTCCGGACACGAAGATCACGTCAGCCGATGAAGTGCTAAAGAAAGGTTTTGATGCGGTACTGGTTGCGGTGGGAGCCCAAAAGGGAAAGCGGCCTCCTGCTTACAGCGGGACCTGGAAGAATACTTTGGATGCAGTTGATTTTTGCAGACTGGCCAATGAGGAAAAGCTGCCTGATCTGGGTGATACCATAACGGTTTACGGCGGCGGAAATGTTGCCTTCGACTGTGCGAGAACGGCAAAGATGAAAGGGGTCTCCACGGTACGGGTTGTCTGTCTGGAACCGAGGGATAAAATGCTGGCTGATAAGGAAGAAGTGACCTGCGCATTGGAGGAAGGCATTGAAATCCTAAACAGCAAATCCATGCTCGGACTGGAAGAAGCGGTACTTGATGCAGGCGAAGAAAAGACAGGCGCCGGCATGGGCGCGATTACCGGACAGAATGCCGGTGCAGGACAGGCTGCAGTCACCGGACTGAGACTTGTCAATGTTCTGAGTTTCCGGTTTGGAGAGAAGGGACTTGAGCTGGAAACTGAGGCAGGTTCGGAAACTGTCCTGAAAACAGATACGCTGGTGTTTGCAACAGGTCAGCAGCCCGACCTTACTGAAGATTTTGGTATTGATCTGCATCGTGGCAGCTTCGTAAAAATTAATGACGCACTGGGGACTGGCAAAGAAGGTATCTTTGCGGCCGGGGATGCGGTTACGGGTACAAAATCTGTGGTGGAAGCTATTGAATCCGGCAGGCGGGCAGCTATGAGCATAGACAGATTTCTAGGCGGTGACGGCAACATCGAGGAAATTCTTTATGACAGGGAAAAGCAGAATCCGAAGATTGGAACAATTGAGAATTTTGCAGGATTGAAAAGAGCAGAGCAGCTCTGCGGCAAATGTGATGCAACTGGAGAAGCGCTTCGCTGCCTGCAATGTGATCTGCGGTTAGATATACAAAAAGTAAAATACTGGGTGGACGCCCACTATAAACAAGTAAAGGAGGCGGCAGAATGAGTGGAATGGGCAATACAAATGAAGTAGGCGCTGCGAACAGAGCGGGAAAAATGAGCTGTGATGTCACCGGGAGCTGCCTTCCTGAACTTCCGAAGACGCCTCAAGAAATTGAACGCTTTTGCGCCATCAATTTTGCAAGAAAACTGATGGATACAGCCCGCAGGGAATCTTGCGGCAAGTGTGTCCTTTGCAGAGAGGGAACGTGGCAGTCGTTTGAAATTATTCACGACATAACAGAGGGAAAAGGACAGAATGATGACTTCGAGCTTCTGACGGAGCTGCTGGAACAGATTGGCAGTGACGGGGGCTGTGAGATGTCGGTGAAAGCCGCTTCTCTCTGCCTTGGATTGTTAAGGAATTATCAAGAAGAATGGGATCTGCACATTCGAAGGAAACGGTGTGCCAATCTGATCTGTAAAGCATCCTATACCGTCCATATTGCGCCGGAGCTGTGCGACGGATGCGGAAAATGCATAGGGGTTTGTCCTGATCATGCAATCCTGGGAGGCGGAAATCTGATTCATGTTATCCAAGGAGATCGGTGCAGTAAGTGTATGCTCTGTGCAGAGGTCTGTCCCAAAGGGGCAGTGAAAAAAGCTGGTGCAGTCAAACCAAAAGTTCCGGCGGAACCCATTCCAGTGGGCAGCTTCAGCGGAGCAGGAGGCAGCAGTGAAGAAGGCCCCTCGATGAGGCGCAGACGCAGGGGAGAATAACTTAAGGAAACGCTGATTCCTTTCGGGCGCAAATTCGGGTGCAAATCATATCTGCGCAACTTCTATAAAATCAGCGATTCCCAATAATGAGAGGAGAAAAACATGAGCACGCAAAAAATGGAAGCAGACGTTATTATTATCGGCGGCGGTGCATCAGGCATTACTGCAGCAGTGGCAGCAGCGGAGAAGGATGCAAGCGTCATCCTTCTTGAAAAAGGAAGCACCACAGGCGGAGCAGCGAATATGGGAATGGGATTTTTCGCTGTGGAATCAAAATATCAGAAAGCACAGATGGTGGATTTCACAAAGGAAGATGCCTTTAATCTTTTCATGAACTATACCCATTGGAGAGTTGATGCAAGATTGGTAAGAAAGTATCTGGAGCAGACCGCTGATACCGTAGAATGGGCTGAGAGTATGGGCGTAGAATTCCTGGGTGCATATAAGTACTTTGAAAAGTCCACGCAGACATGGCACGTGGTCAAAGCAGCCGGAAGCAACGCACCTGCAGAACGGGGCGCATCCAATCTGTATCGCGCATTGACGGAACGGGCGGAGGAACTGGGCGTTAAGATCTGCTATCAGACAAAAGCAACAAAAATTCTCGTTGAGGATGGTCATGTGACCGGGGTAGAACTCATTGACGCAAACGGTGAAAAAGCAGTTGCAGAATGCAATGCTGTTATCGTGGCCACAGGCGGATTTGGTGATAATCCAAAGATGATTCATGAAAATCTTGGGTTTGAATGGGGCAAAGACCTGCACTCCTTCCGGATTCCCGGTATAGAGGGTGACGGATTGAACATGCTCTGGGAAGCAGGCGGCGCGAAAACCCAGCCGGTCATGGAACTTACCTACACGACTCCAGGCGTTACAGATGTCTTTAAGACACTGAGCGAAACCATGAGACAGCCCAACCTGATGGTAAATCTGGACGGACTGCGCTTTGTCAATGAAGAGATTATGAATAATACCGTGTATACCGGTAATGCAGTAGCGCTGCAGAGAGAACGCATGGCATTTACCATTATTGACTCCAGCATTCTCGATACATACAAAAAAACCGGACTGGATTACATTACTGTTCACCACAATATCAAATCTGTCGACAAGTGGGAAAAGGAACTGGAAACCTATCTGAGCGGCGGCGCTTCTGACTCCTCCGGTTTAAGCATGCTGCATAATGAAGATCAAAAGGCACAGGTAAACCTGTTTGCAGCAGACTCCATCGAGGAGCTTGCGGAAAAAACCGGAATCAATGCAGAAAATCTGAAGAAAACAATTGAAGAGTACAATATGGCTTGCACCTCTGAAGATAAGTTCTTCTTTAAAAAGCATAAGTATCTGAAACCCATAAAGGGCGATAAATATTATGCTGCCAGACATTTTCCGGCAGGCTACGGCAGTCTTGGCGGAATTAAAACCAATGACAAACTTGAAGTGCTGGATGAGAAAGGCATTAAAATCCCTGGCTTGTATTCCTGTGGAACCGATGCATGCAATATTTTCGGGGACAGCTACTGCTTCCTGATGCCCGGCAATACCATGGGATTTGCTGTAAACAGCGGTAGAATGGCGGGATATAACGCAGTAGACTACATGGATTCTGACGAGTTTATTTGAGGCAATACGGTCAGTTCGGGCTTGATTCCTGTCAGCCCGTGTGATAATAATGAACTAATTCTTATTTAATAGGGAGGAAATGCTATGTTCAAAAACGCAAAATTCGCTCGTTATTCGATCGTACTCATGCTTCTTGGTGTCTGCTTCATGTTCTTTTATTCCGGACTCCAGGTCGACCATCTCAACATTCTGACTCCGTATCTTTCTCAAAACTACGGATGGGATGACCTTAAGATTACAAATCCCGTAACTTACGCTTCCTTGGTTTGTATTATCTTGTACCTGATTATCGGGGCGCTGTTTGTAAAATTCGGGGTGAAAAAGGTACTGCTCCCCTGCCTGATCCTTCTGGCACTGGGCTGCATTGGTATCGCTACTGCAGGTGACAATTACGGCTTATACTTTGTCAGTCTGTTCATCGTGCGTATTATGGTTGTACCGCTCCAGATGGGAGGATTCATGCTTTCCGCCAACTGGTTTATCAAATACAGAGGACGTGTTCTCGGTATTGTAACCGCAGGAAGCCCGCTGTTCTCCATCGCTGGAATCGGTCTATTGACAGCAGTTGCAAATAGTTTAGGATTAAAAACTGCCTATATGACAATTGCAGGCGTCATTATCCTGCTCGGAGTCCTGGTTGCATTTTTTATCAAAGACAGACCGGAGGATGCTGGCCTCTTCCCTGACGGTGCAGACAGAGCACCGGTATCTGAAATCGAAGAAACAGAAGACGTTACGCTGAAGATGATTCTCAGAGACAGCAGAGCATGGAAACTGATCGTTTCCTATGGTATTTTGCAGTTTGTAATTGTTGCAATGATGGCTTATATGGCTGTTCGCTACATTACGTTAAGTACGCCGGAAGATGTTCCGAATTTATTTGTATCAAAGGCGTTAATTTGGCTTTCCATTGGGGCCGCCTGTGGTATTCCTATGAGCTATGTGCTTGGCTGGATCGACGATAAGCTTGGTTCCATCAAGGCCTCCCTGGTTCTGATTGTTCTGTACTTCTTTGCAGTTATTCCCCTTGCGCTTATGCCAGTGGGAGGAAGCGTGCCCCTTATGGTGGTATGGGCTTTCGGCGTTGCATGTATGACAGGCGGTATGCCTACCATGCATCCTTGCGTGACCAGCTACGTATATGGAAGAAAACAGTATATGGCTGCCAATAAGTGGATCATGACAATTCAAGCCATTCCCATGGCATTTGCAGTAGCATTCATGGGGGCGTTTAATCAAATGGGACAACTGACCAATGCATACTATGTTCTGATGGGACTTCTGGTGGTTGCATTTATTACTGTTCTGACCATGAGAAATATTCCGGACGCCAATGCAGCGGATAGAGAGTATGGCGCAAAAACAAATAAGGCTGCTTAAGTCATAATTTTTCCAAATACTATATTGAAGCGAACAGGAATCTAATTTCCTGTTCGTTTCCACTTCATGTGAAAATAGGAGAAGATCAAAATGACAAACTACTCCCATGTATTATCTCCCACCCGCATCCGCGGGCATTTTATAAAGAATCGGATTGTCACCGGACCCAGCACCATTCACTCTGCCTCAAATGGAGAACTTTATCCTACGGAAGCAGCCATGCTTTTTTTTGAAAAAAGAGCAAAGGCAGGGGTGGGAATCGTTACCGTTGCAGGGGTCGGCACCGGACCGGCTGCTGATGACGGTATGCACGCAAGCTGGGATCTGTATCAGCAGAACCATACCAATGCCCTTGCTGAACTTGCTGACAGAATTCACTTTTATGGGGCCAAGGCTTCCATGGAACTCATGGGGATTTTTCACGATGGATATACGGTTTCCGACGGTGCTCCTCTGATGAACTTCGAACCGGGCAGAGAAATTCCCATCAAGGAAATGGAACGGTTCAAAGAGTGGTATGCCAATGACGCTGCAATATTGAGAGATCTGGGATATGATGCCGTATTGCTCCATTTCGGACACAGCATACCGGTGGCTCAGTTTTTATCTCCCTATACCAATAAACGAAAGGATCAATACGGAGGATCAACCGAAAACCGGTGCAGATATTTGATTGAGATACTGGAAGCGGTTCGCGCAAAAGCCGGTCCTAATATGATCATTGAGGTCAGAATTTCGGGTTCGGAATTTATAAATGGAGGCATTGATCTTGCTGAGGGAATTCGAATCGGACAACTTCTCCAGCCCCATGTTGATCTTCTCCAGGTATCAGCGGGGATGCACAATCCCAAGCTGATGACAGTGACACATCCCTGCGGCTTTCTTCCGCCAACGCCAAATGTATTTCTCGCGGAGGAATTTAAGAAGTCAGGGCAGTTTTATATTCCAATCAGCACCATCGGTGCCATAGGAAATCTACAGGAGGCAGATGATATCATTGCTTCGGGAAAAGCCGATTTCGTGACCATAGCGAGAGCATTGATTGCAGATATTGATATGATTACAAAATGCAGAGAAGGTAGAATCGATGCGGTTGTACCGTGTATCAAGTGCATGCACTGTCACGACAGCGCTGTCTTCGGACGCCATATGAGATGTGCCGTGAACCCCTCCGTGGGTCTGGAGCAACATATCGAACGGATGATACAGCCCGTAAAAAAGCAGAAAAAAGTAGCAGTAATCGGCGGAGGACCTGCCGGAATGAAGGTCCTTTAAATATCCGCTTCGTAATTACAAGGATTATCTCATTCACCAGATTGGGAAGTCCCCTGTGGAGATACGGTTAAACAGCAATGCGGCTCCACAGGAGCTCACCGGCTACGACGCCGTTATCTCAGCAGTTGGAGCAGAGCCATTCATTCCCAATATTCCGGGGATCGAAACTGCCATTCCCGCGACCAATGCCTATGGAAAAGAGTCGGAGCTGGGAGCGCACGTCGTCGTCATTGGCGGCGGCCAGGTAGGATGTGAAACAGCACTTCATCTGGCACGAATGGGTAAGACAGTAGCGATTCTTGAAATGCAGGAGACCCTTGCGCCGGATGCTTCCGCAACACATCGGGATGAGCTGATGGTAGAGTTTGAAAAGGATGCGGACCTGATCCAGATCATCGCTTCCGGGCGCTGCATCGAAGTGGGGCCCAAAAGTGTAACGTACGTGAAGGACAGCAAAACAACAACCGTTGAAACGGATTCTGTCATCTTATCGGTTGGGATGCGGCCTCTCAGTGCCCTTGCAGACAGCTTCATGGGTATCACAGAGGAATACGCCCAAGCCGGCGACTGTATCCGGGCCCGATCGGTAGAGGAAGCTACGCGAGAAGGATATTATGCAGGAATTAACTTATAAAACCAATTATGGATGATAAGATAACGACGAACAGGCAAACTGATGCCCAGACGAGCAGATAAACAGATGAAACGGAGGCCATAATGGATTATCGGGAACGCATTGCAGTAAAGGTGGGGATTCTCTTCGAGTCTGCAGATCAGTACCTTTCAGATCAAATTACTATGGAGGAAGCAAAAGAGCGGATTCGTATAGAAATGGCTTCCATCCGGCCTGCACAGTTTGAAGCGGTTATGAGGGAACTGGAAAAAAGATTAAATCATGCTGGAGAAGGTATTACCTCGCAGAAGCTCTTTCGCCTTTTTTGTAATTATCTTACACCGCCATATTCCAAACTGCCGGAAGGCCATCCTCTCAGAAACTATGCTGAGGAGATCGCATATGCCAGATCGGTTTTGCTGCAAATTGACGAGCGGGAAGAGGCGGAGACGGCGGAAGCGGAATGGCAGCGCCTCTATGGGTTGCTGCTTGGTTTTACACATCATCTTGCAAGACAGGAGAAGAATTTCTTTCCGCTTCTGATTTCCAAGGGAATGGGGCCTCAGGCAGAGCGGGCCAGCGCGCTGGGGCGTCAGGCGTCGAAAGCTCTTGCGGAGAATTTGGAGCGCTTGGAAAATGGAGCACTGATCGACTTCCTTTACTATCAAAGAAATCTGAGCAAAACGTTCTCTAAATATCTTGATCTGAGCGAAAGAGTCCTTTATGTCAGGGCGCTGCACCTTCTCTCCGGTGATGAATTCGTAATGCTTCGGAAAAAAGATGATGAGGAAGGATATGCCTATATGAGATCGCCTGCGGAATTTATTCCTGAGACGATCTCGTGGAACGGAGCGGGTATGCCAGGTGATGCTGGTATGAGCGGGGCATGTGATTGCGAAAGCGATGATGTGGCCGGGGCAAATAATTGCGCCTCAGCTGATCTGACGGAAATACCTTCTCATGTCAAAAACATGCTGCTTCAGGGGGACGGACAGCCCCTTTACTATGATATTCAGGAGGGCGGGCGTACTTTTCGGATCACTTACAGTTTGCTGGAAGTGCCAGATATTGCAAGTGATTTCAGGCAGGTTGGTAAAGACCAGAACATTGCTGAATTGTTTCGCCTTTACCCCAGGTTTCAAGAGGATTTCTTCGGGTTGGAAGAAGAGCTTGTATCCCTGAAAGGATCGTTTGGAATGGAGCTGTTAAATGACAGCACTGTGGAGATGGTGGCA
The DNA here is from genome assembly GCA_029239605.1 of Bacillota bacterium. GTDB lineage: Bacteria > Bacillota > Clostridia > Peptostreptococcales > Anaerovoracaceae > Anoxybacterium. The sequence goes on from JARBUO010000080.1 coordinate 15,591, forward strand.
AAAAGCCTCAGAATAGACAGTAACAATCTTCTTGATCGGATCAATCAGCTGCTGGAACGCTACTAGTGCAGCGTTTTCTAACCAGTTACTAAATATACGATGTACCAGGTGTTCCGCAGCTGATTTCTAGTTTCTGCCGCATAGCAAAGTGCAAAGCAGAATCGAATGAAGTTTCTCATTCATGGAAGCACTCCGAGAGGTAAGGGCGATGGGAACATCAGCACCAATAAGACATCCTGCGAGGATGTTCGCTTCCTCACCGTTCCAGATCTTACTCATTACGTTGCCGGTGACCATATTGGGAACCAGCAGCATATCAACTTCTCCTGCATAGGGGGAGTCAAATCCTTTAATGGCAGCGGATTCCTTCCGTGTAGCCAGGTCAAAGGAAATGGGCCCCACTATGGTGCCAGCTTCGAATGCAGCCTCCTCAGACAGTTGCTGGAGCCGCTGTGCATCCAGTGTTTCCGGCATCTTTGGATTGATGGTCTCAACAGCACAAAGGGCGCCGATTACCGGCTTCTCGTATCCAAGTCTGCTCAAAGCATCTGTACAGAGTTTTGTGATCTGAATCTTATCCTCAAGAGAAGGATAGGGGATAACCGCACTGTCACTCATGGCAAGGAGCTTGTGGTATCCTTTCAGCTCCATGAGACCGAAATGGGTGATGAAACCTCTTTTGTTTAACCCCGATTCCCTATTGAGAATGGGTTTTAAAAGGTCTTTCGTCTCCATTTTTCCCTTTAGGATAAAGTCACCCCGGTCTTCGCGGATCAGACCCACTGCCACAGAGGATGGATTGGTATCGCAAGCGCAGTGCACAATTTCATGGGGTGCTTCTTCAAAGCCCCGCTGAGCCACAAGCCGGGATACCTCGTCATGATTACCGACCAGCACAGGCGTCACATAACCCTTTTCCTGAGCAAGAAAGACTGCCTCCAGTGCATGTTCATCGACGGCGCCGGCCACCACGATTCGCTTCTTTACTGTGGAGGGATCAAGGCGTGCTTTTTTTAATGCTGCAAAACTTTTATACATGATGGTACTCCTTTCCCCTAAGCAAGGAAGCTTGGGTTGTTTATAATCTCGTCAATGGAGGAATAGCCCTTTGGATATACCGTATAGGGATGGACCTCTTCTTCTCCGTTCAGGACACGCAGCCCTCCCGCAGCAAGTGCTTCCATTTCTTTTTCTCCCGGGATTACAGTAACGGGTGCAATAAACTGAACCAGCTCGCTGATCCATTTTGTAATACGTTCAGAATGTGCAATTCCACCGGTCAAAATGACCTGATCCACATTGCCTCCCCGGATTACAGAAAGCTCACCGATTCCTTTTGCAACGCCGTAGGCCATAGCGTGCAGCACCAACTCCGCCTTTTCATCCCCGGCGTCAATAAGCTTCTCCACATCTCTCACGTCTTGTGTGCCGAAGTAAGCGGAAAGGCCGCTTTGACCGCAGAGATACATACGCATTTCCTGCAGCGTCATCTCGCTGTTGTAACAGAAGTTTGCCAAATATCTGGTGGGAATTCTCCCGGCCCGCTGAGGCGACATTGGACCTTCGTCATCATAAATCCAGTCAGCAATTCTGCCGTGATCATGAAACCCAAGGGTAATTCCGCCGCCAAGCTGAACGATGATCAGATTCAAATCTTTGTACTTACTGCCGATGGATTCTGCGTAAGTGATTCCGGCCATCTTTGTATTCAGCAGATGGGCTACGGGCATGTTGGTGATTTCAGGAATTCCTGTAATCTTTGCAATGGGGTCAGCAGAATCCACGCAGGTAGGGTCATAAATAATAACAGGAACCGCAAGATCCTTCACCAGTTGGCTTGCAATCAGGCAGGAGAGGGTAGAGGCATGCTGTGCTTCCGGTGCATAAGCCACAGATGCAAGCATGAGCTCATTGACTTCATAGGCACCGTCTGTGGGAACAGCTGGAATGGTGCCTGTCCTGGCAACAACGATGTCAAACTCCTTGGGGTCCAAATGGTGTTCCCTTAAGAACGCTCTGACCTGGCTGGTTCTCAGATCAAGCTGCTGCAGCGTCTTCGGCATCTGTTTCAGCTGCTCAGAAGTAATATCCAAAGATACTTTACTGATTAGTATGTCATCATGAAAATATGCGACTTTTGTCGAAGTCGAACCACAGTTTATGGTAAATATTTTTTTCATTTTATTCTGTTCCTTTCTTTATAGTGCCTTAACCTCGTTTCCTGATATGGGTGAGGTAATTGACGTTGGCTGCGGTTTTGCCTGCAGGAGGGATGCCAACGCAGCCAGGATTTCAACTGCAGGAAGGATTTCAACCCAGCCAACGTCAATTCACTTTGACCAGATGGAAAGTGTAATTATCTGATTTTTCCTGCAAAGGGAGGATCAATCTTGTCCGTCATTCCCAAATAATCAATCATAGACAGCAGGTTCGAATGAAGCTCATCCGCACAGAACATACCAAACATTTCTGTTCCAAAAGCGCAGTCAAGATCATCAATGATTCTCTTCTTCCAGGGACGGCGAACCACCTGAGTGGCAAGGCGTCTTGCAATACGGTTTTGCGCCATGAGGATATCGGCAATTTCATAAGCCCGATCCATAAGCTTCTCTCTTGGGACGATTTCTGATACCAGTCCGAACTGAACCAGCTGCTCAGCCGTCATTTTATCTCCGGTCATCAGATACCAGACAGCTTGTCTCGTAGGCATCAGTTCCATAAAGCAGCTTTGAATGCCATCGCCGGGCACATTGTTGATTCCGGGCAGCATATGGGGATCAAGAACTGTGATGTCATCTGCAGCAATACAGAAATCACACATACAGGCAAGCTCGATGTGACCGCCGGAGCCGCTCAGTACGCCAAGCGTAGGTACTTCCGTGTCCTGAATCATCGTGATGATCATGCGTCTGCCATCAACAAACATGTGGCTATACCTTGTTTCTCCGGCGTTGTCTCCTTCGGGAGCCCAGCTTGCAGCTTCAAAGTCCGATACCCAAATGTTTCCGGTTCCTGTGAAGATGATCATTTCCGTGTCACGATCAGTGCCAAGAAGTCTCCACATCTTTCCAATGGCATCGTGCAGTTCCATGGACCAGATCAGGGGACCGCCGTTGCAGTGCATTCGCACCGTTACGACGCCGTCTTCTCTTCTGTCCATGATAAAATGCTCTTTGAACATTTTCTTGATCTCCTCAAAATCAGGCCATTTTACGTAGCTTGTGTTCGTAACTCTCTGTGTCATTTTAACCTCCATTAAGTTATACTTCTTAATTTAAAATTGGAACAAAGTTTTGGGTATGACTGCATGATGCATCAAAACAGGATCTTTCTCCAAAACCCTTCTGCTTCAATAATACGTGATGAAATGATACGGGTGAAATTCAATCTATGCATATGAGTTCGCCGGATTCTGCATAACTGTACAGAAGCGTTCTTTGCTATAATGAAGAGGTGCTGAATGAACCTCTTCCTGGACTGTCCGAAAAGTCTAAAACCGGCTTTTCGGGCATCCGACAGAAGAAAAACCTTCAGGAATCTGACACAAGCAGGAAACGAGAAATTGACGATAAGAATTTGGAAAGGCGGAATCGAAAGTGAGCGAACAAAGCGGATTTCTATCGATAGAGAGTAAAAATATATTTACCATTTTGAAAAAATGGTTGTACACAGAGCAGGACATCGTTTTTCGGGAATTGATTTCCAATGCGGCAGATGCTATTGAAAAGTTTTCGGCATTGCAGCAGGATGAAGGTCCCGCTGTGGATGCAGCCTCAGAAGATAAGTATCCTGAAGAAAAATACACAGGTGAAATAACAGTGACTCTTGATGCAGCGCAAAACAGAATCATCATATCGGATAATGGCATTGGAATGACGGAAGAGGAGATTGACCGGTATATTAACCAGATCGCCTTTTCCGGTGCAGCCGATTTTATTCAGCACTACAGTGAAACGCAAAAGAATACAATCATCGGCCATTTTGGCGTAGGTTTCTACTCTGCGTTTATGATTGCAGATCATGTTGCAATTGAAACAAGATCCTGGAAGAAAGGTGCAGCATCAGTGCGCTGGGACTGCCGTTCGGACATGTCCTATCAGATGACGGAAGGGACAAGGGCAGACCACGGTACGGATGTGATCCTATATCTGAATGAAAGCCATCCCTATGTCAATAAAGAGGGGAAGCTGAAGGCAGATACTGTTTACGATATCATAAAAAAATATTTTGCGTTCCTAAAAACAAAAATTTATTTTGAAGGGCCAGATTTTGACCATGCGTTGGTAAACGATCCGGATCCTATCTGGAAGAAGCCGGAGCATGAAATTCAGCCTGAGGAAATGAAACGATTTTACCGGAAATTCTACGATGACATTTCTGATCCTCTTTTCTGGATTCAGTTTGAAAGTGTGGATATCGGCGTCAGGGGAATTGTCTTCTTTCGGAATACAAAAAATCAGACGGAGGAACTGGATGGATGCTTCCGAATCTATAATCAGGGCGTATATATCGGCGACAATATCAAAGAGCTTGTGCCCAGATTTGTCAATCTTCAAAGCGGCATCATCGAATGTACCGATCTGCCCATGGTGGTATCCCGCGCAAATATCCGGGAAGAAGAGCAAAAGGACAATGCGATCAGCCTGATCTATGAATGCCTCTCCCAGGAGGTAACCATCGGATTGAACCAGCTGTTTGAATCCAAAAGGCAGGAATATGAAGCGTTCTGGCCTCATTTAAATGCATTTGTAAAATACGGTATCCTTCAGGATAAAATCTTTGCATCGGTTATGACCAGAAAAGTCATTTTTGAAGATTTATACGGCAAGTATTTGACAATCGGAGAATATCTTAAGAATGGAAGTCGTTCGGAAGGTGTGCAGGAAGTCAGCCGCTTGGGGGCAGTGCCGCAGCAAGATGGCGGCTCTGTGGCTGGGGAGCCGACGGAACAGAAAACTGTTTATTACGCCTCTGACGCAACAGAACAGGCCCATTATATCCGGATCTTTAAGCAATGCGGGCTCAACGCTCTGCTGTTTGATCATGTAATTGACCAACCGTTTCTGCGCAGGCAGGAGCTGGTTCATCCCGGTACAAAATTCATTCGCATTGATTCTGATATGGATGCCCTGTTTCAAGGTAGCCTCACCCCAGAAGATGAGGCAGATGCGGCATTGCTGACGAAGAAAATACAGCGCGCAGTGGGAGCGCGTCTTGGAAAGCTGGAACTAAAGGTTTCCAAGCTGGAGCAGGCTGGCATCACAACGCTGATCCTTCACGATGAGAAATCACGCCGAATGGCGGATATGCTGGAAATCTACGGCATGCTGGGGGCGGGGGATATCTCTGCAAAGGAGGCTCAGTCTAAGAGCACCCTGTTGGTGAATCTGAACAATGATATCCTGCGGTATGTTGTTCATGTCACAGATGAGACACAGGCCAATCTGATTCTCAATCAGCTCTTTGACCTGGCACTGATGAGCCAAGGAGCCATGAACACGGATTATGTTGGAGATTTCATCGCAAGAAGTGAAGCCATCATCGGCCACTACATTCAAAGGTAACCCTAAGGAAACACTGATTCATCCCGCGCCCACAATCTGCGCACACACTCATTGAATCAGCGCTTCCCTAATATTAATATGACAACAAAATACCGCCGGGATGGACAAGCGTTTCACCCGGCGGCATTTTGTTGTTGGTCTAATATAAAGATGTACCGTGATCCACATACAGAATCTGCCCGGTTATGGATTTGGCAGCATCGCTTGCAAAAAACAGAATGGCTTCTGCCTGGTCTTCCGCCTGCGCTTCGGGAACGGTCAGATCCAGATGTCTTGCGGTTACGCCCGCAAACTCCATGTCAAAATCCGACATCGCTTCTGGTGTATTTAGTGCGGTGGGGGTTGGTCCCGGAGCAACTGCATTGCACCGAATATCGGTTTGTGCAAATTGAATGGCAATGTTTTTCGTCATTGCATTCACAGCTGCTTTTGCAGCACTGTAGGAAATACCGGCTACACCCTGGCTGCCAATGGAGGAAACATTGACGATAGCGCCTTTTCCTGCCTTTTCCATATGAGTAAGTGCATATTTGCTCATATAGTAGACCGCATACTGATCGATTTTGCAGACTTCGTCGTACCATTCTTCGGTGCATTTTGTAATCGGCATATGTTTATCTGCAATTCCGGCATTATTTACAAGAATATCGATTCTTCCATGCTTTGCTATGGTCGCATCTACAAGTTTTTTGCAGTCTTCCTGCATTAAAAGATCCGTTCTGACCGCCATAATTTCACCGCCTGCTGCGGAGATCTCATCAACAGCCTTCTGGTTTTCTGCCTCGCGTCTGCCGGAGATGATGACCTTTGCGCCCTCTTTGCAGAAAAGTGCAGCAGCAGCGAGGCCGATCCCGGAGTTTCCTCCGGTTATAATTGCGACTTTGTTTTCCAATCTGCCCATAATTTTCGTTCTCCTATTCAATCCTAAAAGGATTTGCTTTGTTGTATGGTTCCGAATAATGTATCACTTTATGGTTTTGAATAATTCATATGGTTTCAAATAATTTATAACGGGTTCTGTTTGGCATGCCAAAACAGAACCCGTTTCTTTTTATCCGTTCAGATTATTATCTGATTTTTCCTACCAGTGGTGGTTCGATTTTATCTTTCAGTCCGAGGTATTCAATCATGGAAAGAAGTTCGGAATGAAGTTCTTCCGCACAGAACATACCGAACATTTCTGTACCGAATGCGCAGTCAAGATCGTCTACGATTCTCTTTTTCCAGGGGCGTCTTACAACCTGAGTGGCGAGTCGTCTTGCAATACGGTTCTGTGCCATGAGAAGATCAGCAATTTCATACGCACGGTCCATCAGCTTTTCTCTCGGTACGATTTCAGATACCAAACCATACTGGAGTGCCTGCTGTGCTGTCATCTTATCGCCGGTCATAAGATACCAAACTGCCTGTCTTGTTGGCATCAGCTCCATAAAGCAGCTTTGGATGCCGTCTCCGGGAACGTTGTTTGTTCCGGGAAGCATGTGGGGATCAAGCACGACAATATCGTCTGCTGCGATACAGAAGTCGCACATGCAAGCCAGCTCGATATGCCCGCCGGAACCGCTCAGTACACCCAGTGTGGGCACTTCCGTATCCTGGATCATGGTGATGATCATACGACGGCCGTCAACAAACATATGGTTGTATCTTGTTTCGCCTGCGTTGTCGCCTTCCGGTGCCCAGCTGGCTGCTTCAAAATCGGTTACCCAGATGTTTCCGGTTCCTGTAAAGATGATCATTTCTGTTTCGCGGTCTGTTCCAAGAAGCCTCCACATTTTGCCGATCGCATCATGTAATTCCATGGACCAGATCAGCGGACCGCCTTTGCAGTGCATGCGAACGGTTACAACACCGTCTTCCCGTCTGTCCATAATAAAGTGTTCCTTGAACATTTCTTTGATCTCTTCAAAGGTAGGCCACTTTACATAGCCAGCATTTGTTACTCTATTTGCCATTTGTTTTCCTCCTTGAGAATGGCGCCCGCCAGTTTCTGATCGGCGGCGCTGCATTCTAATTTGCATTCATTCTAGATTGGTTTCAATAAGAAACCTTACAGTTTAATAATAAGGGAAATTTTCCGCCGCGTGAAATTCATAATATGCATTGGTGATATGCAGAATGTGCAACAGTGAAGGGGAGGGAGGGTGCAATGGAAGGGAGCATAGGTTAAAAAGAAGGGGGTAGCACAGGTCCTTCCCAAAAGTTACATTTTACCTGACGAAGTTACGACAGCTTTCCGTATTTGTTTTTTCATATAATAGTAATCATACAATGCACGCACTCTGCCTGATGGTCCGATTACCCCATAAAACATCATTTTATGGGTCTGGCTGGCCGGACTTGGGAGGCGGCAAGTTTTCTATGCGGTATTCTTGTAAAAAACAGCGCAAATTTATAAACGAAGGAGAAAACGCTATGCACAAACAAGTGGGGAAATACGCACGAAAAGGGGTTTCGATTCTGCTGATTCTGATCCTGATCTGCCCCCTATTTGCGGCACAGTCCTTTGCCGTACCCTCAGATTACACTATTGAGGAGAGCAAACTGCCTTCTCTTGAACTGGGGAAAGCGCCTGCCGGTACCCCGGGAGCAACCTTTATCAATCAGGGAGAAGATGGGGAAAATCAGATCTCAATGACCGATGCCAGAAGTTTTGAGGTCATGATCCCCGTAGATATGAATGAGGAAGCCGCAGCTTTGGTCGAGGTAGGTGCACTAAAATGGACTCTCAGCCGCTCGGAGCCCTATCTGAGCACCGAGCTTTATCCGAATTACAAATCGGGCGGAGACCTGGACAAATGGAAAGACAGCAGCAACAATGCGTTATTTCGCATTGTCGAGACTTCAGTTTACTCTGTGGATGAAGACACAGCATGTCTGAAGATGATCTTGGAATGCAATTCCTATTATGCTGACGGCAGTGTCCCGCATGGAGGCGGATCACAGCCCATGATGGATCTCATCGGCTGGTATAGCCTGGCGGCAGTACAGGGGGACGAGGGGGACGAGCCTCTGGGTTCCGTGCCCGTCAAGGTAGTACCCTATGACCACTTCCGTACCATGGGAGAAGTATACGAAGAAATTGAAAAGCTGGGTGATTATGACAGTAACAATAACAAGGGCTATTTCGTGGAAAAATACTCTATGGGAGAAAGCACCGCCGGATATGATATGCCCTATC
>JARBUO010000081.1 GCA_029239605.1 Bacillota bacterium
GGCAGCTACATTTTGTATCCCCGCCACATTGACCAGGATATCCGTTTTTCCGTGGGTATTCAGCGTATAATCCACAAGTTCTTTGCATGCTTCCCGGCTGCTTAAATCTGCAACATAATAATTGCAGCCCAGAGCGCTTGAAGCAGCTTTCAGTTTTTCTTCGTTAACGTCTGCCATTACAACTTTCATACCCTGTTCTGCGAAAGCGCTGGCAACTGCGAAACCGATCCCGCTCGCCGCTCCGGTGACAATACTGACCTTTTCCTTTCCCATATAGTTTCTTTCCTCTCTTTTCATTCATTGCGTGACACACAACTTTTACCATGGTGATTCTCTATATAGCAAATATCATTCCATATTTTAAAATATCTAGACAAAGTAAATCATTACAAACGATTCCAAGGTTTATGGTTCGTTGTAATTGGTTTTGATTTCACCTTCCCGGCCGACAAAAAGAGAAAAAAAAGCGGAATTCGTAAGGAATTCCGCACATATCAATTAAATGTCCGTGAATTACGTACGTTTTTCCGTACACAATTCTGGAAAATGTTCTAAATCTGTATGCTTTTCTGAATTTTTAGTGTTTAACAATTGCTTTTCGGCTGAATCAATCCCATATTTCTGCATCTTTTCATAGAGACTGGTTCTGCTGATATCCAAGGCTCTTGCAGCTTTTGTTTTTTGACCGTTATGGCTGTGCAATGCGTTTATAATGGCAAGCCGTTCCGTTTCATCCATAATTTCTTTTAGACTCCTGGGTTCCACATTTGGCTGAATGCCCGTAATTCTTGCGGGCAGGTGTTCCACCCCAATGACTGTTTGGTTTCCCAGGAAATTCACCGCTCGTTCCAGAACGTTTTCCAGTTCGCGAACATTGCCAGGCCAGTCAAACAATTTCATATATTCTATCGCATTGTCACTGATTCGATCGACCTGAATATTTTCTTTTTTCGCAAGTTTCTTTAGAAAATTTGCAGCCAGCAGCGGAATATCCTCTTTTCGCTCTCGTAAAGCCGGGATCCGCAGGCTGACCACATTCAGTCTGTAATAAAGGTCTGACCGGAACTCTTTCTCTTGTACCATCTGATATGGGTCTTTATTGGTCGCTGCAATTACGCGGACATCCACCGATTCTCGCTGGGTTGCACCAATTCTTTGGATTTCCTTATCCTGAAGAACCCGAAGCAGTTTAACCTGCATAGACAAAGGCAAATCACCGATCTCATCCAGAAAGATCGTGCCTCTGTGAGCGGCTTGGAACATACCGATTTTTCCGCCTTTTCGTGCTCCTGTGAAAGAACCTTCTTCGTATCCGAACAACTCGGATTCCAATAAATCCTCTGGAATCGTTCCGCAGTTCAAACAGATAAAGGGCTGCTTGGCCCTGATGCTTGCATTGTGGATTGCATGGGCAAACAATTCTTTCCCGGTACCGCTCTCTCCCAGAATCAAAACGCTGGAATTTGTCCTCCCTATGGTTTTCACAGTATCCTTAAGACTGGTCATGATAAGGCTTTCCCCGATGATATCGTCTGCGGTATACCGTGCTGTATTGATCTTTCCGAATTGCAGCTTATATAGGTCCAGTTCACTTTCCATCTTGTTGATCTTCGCATACAGGTTGTTCAGATCCATAACGTTCTTGAACAGTACCCTTCCAAATGCTCCGACTACTTTCCCATCCTTAAGAATGGGAAGTCTGGTTGCAATCATTTTCTGACCGTTTATCTTCTGCACTTCTTCAATCTCAGGAATACCGGTTCTTGCCACAAGGTCCATTCTTGTATTTTCAATTACTTCGGTTACATGCATCCCAATAACGCGATCTTTTTTGACTCCAATAAATTCAGCATAAGGCTGGCTGATCTCTTCAATATAGCCCTCACGGTCAACAAGTACGAATAACTCACTTGTTGTGTTTAAAATTGTATCCAGCAAAAAAGCCTTATCAATCCCGTTTCGTTGCTTTGGTTCAGCCATTTCTCTCCCCCCGCCCCGATGCTGCATCTCTTTGTACCAGTTATTGATAACACATTTCTCAGCAGCTATTTTGATACAAGCAGCTTTTTGATCCCTGCTTCCAGCCCATCGATGGTGAGTTCATACATTGGAAACAGTTCCCTGATTTTTAAAAGTGTTCTGGCTCCGTAAGTATATTCCCAGTCCCGCTCAGGTATGGGATTCAGCCAGATATGCTTCGGATACTTTTTCTTGAAACGCTTCAGCCATTCGATGCCGGGAATCTCATTATACAGCCCAACATAACAGTTGCCTCCCTTGCTCATCAGCTCAGACGGCGCCATTGATGCGTCGCCGATAAAAATTACCTTGTATTCACTGCTCAGGTTTGATAATACCCACTCTGTATCGATCCACTCTCCCCGTCTGCAGTGAGGGGTCGTATACAGATGCTCATAGACACAGTTATGAAAATAATAGACCTTAAGATCCTTGAAATGGTTTGACTTGCTCACGGCCTGGAACAGCTGGCTGCACATGCTGCTATAGGGCATCATGGAACCATCTGAGTCAAAAAGAAGCAGCAGCTTTACCGTATTCTTTCTCGGCCTCTCCCATACCAATTTCAGATTTCCCGCATTATCACAGGTCTCGTCGATGGTCCCATCAATATCCAGCTCCGTTTTGGCCCCGTCCAGTCTTGAGGAAAACTGCCGAAGTTTACGGAATGCCATTTGAAACTGACGGATGTCCAGGATATTATCCTGTCTGAAATCTTTAAAGTTTCTTTCCCCGGCTACCTGAACCGCATTTTTGTGGCGACTTTCGCCTCCAACCCGGATGCCTCTTTCGTGATATCCGTTATATCCCATGGTGGAGGTACCTCCGGTACCGATCCAGTAATTTCCTCCGTCGTGTTTTTCCTTTTGCTCTGCGATTCTCTCCTGCAGCCTGCGCTGGAGTTCTTCAAGTTCGAGTACAAAATCGTCCAGCATCTTTTTATCGTTGATATCTTTTGTTCTGACGTCTTCGCTGAGCCATTTCCAGATTTCTTCCGGAATATCCTCCGGTGTGACAATTCCCTGAAAGAACTCGGCAAAAGCCAGATCAAAACGATCATAATCCGTCTCACTCTTTACCAGAATGCTTCTGCAAAGATGGTAAAAATTCAGGAGGCTTGAGCCGCATAATCCCTTATCCAGTGCTTCTATCAGCGAAAGCCATTCGTTGATAGATACGGCAAGTCCTCTGGCCCTCAGTAAATAAAAGAATGAAATAAACATATTACAACCATCTCTTTAAGGAATAACCCTTTTCCTTAATCTCATACATCGCATCGATATCCTGGTTCTTTTTCAGCAGTACCCCGGCATATGGGATTTCCGCTTTAATACGGTCTATGGATATCCCGCTGATCATCAACGCCTGCAGCCAGTCAAGAAGCTCCGATGTACTTGGTTTTTTTTGTATTTCCTTCATTTCTCTGATCCAGTAGAAGGTTTCCATTGCCTGAGCCAGGAGTTTTTGTTCCACATCACCGAAATGTACACGTACAATTTCCTCCATTTTGTCTTGGCTTGGGAATTCGATATAATGGAAAATACATCTGCGAAGAAACGCATCGGGAAGTTCCTTCTCGGCATTGGAGGTTATGATTACGATGGGTCTATGCTTTGTGCGGATGGTTTCTTTGGTCTCATTGATATAGAATTCCATCTTATCCAGTTCCCAAAGCAAATCATTGGGAAACTCCAGGTCTGCTTTATCAATTTCATCGATCAGCAGAACAACCTGTTTATCTGCTTCAAAAGCTTCTCCCAACTTTCCAAGCTTAATGTACTTTTTAATATCAGCCACATCACCTTCTCCGAATTGGCTGTCATAGAGTCTCTGTACTGTATCATATACATAAAGGCCATCCTGCGCCTTTGTTGTTGACTTAATATTCCATATGATCAGATCTTTGTCCAGGGCTTTTGAGATGGAATCTGCAAGCATCGTCTTGCCTGTTCCCGGCTCTCCCTTGATCAGCAGCGGCTTCTGGAGTGCAATGGCAACGTTGACCGCATGCATCAATTCATCCGTTACTACATAATCATTGCTCCCTTGAAATTGGTTCATTTTATTCGGCATTCTTGTTTCTCCTCATTCTGTGAATCTATTTGAACAGCTGGCAGCCTTTACAGTCAATCCTATTCGCCGCAAAAGGTACCAGCCGGTTCGAAATCAGTGTTATATTATTCCACACTCTTGTTTAGAATTTCGATAATTGCTCTTGCAGCTGACAAAGCATACTTTTCACGAAACTCATCGGTCATCATTAATTTCAAGTCTTCCGTGTTGGATAAAAATGCTCCTTCAATGATGATGGCAGGCATTTTGGTCTTGTTCAAAACTGCATAGGCGGGCTCGCTTTTAACCTTTCTGTCTACGGTGCCCAATGATTCGATCATATATTTCTGAACCAGCTCTGCAAGCTCCTTACTATATATATTATACTCACTTTCGCCCGCTTTGGAATAGTAATAAGTTTCCGTTCCCTTAGCTGCAGGACTTTTATCCGTTGAATTGTTGTGAACGGAAACGTACAAATCCGCATTTGCCGTATTCGCTGCAGCAGGGCGGTCATACAATGTTATGGTTTTATCGCTATCCCTCAGTATGTAGGTGCTGACCCCCGCCGCTTCCAGCATGCGGTTCAGCCGAAGTGCAATATCCAGATTTACATCTTTTTCATTTAGAATTTCCACACCATCCTGTTTTGCCTGAGAACCTGTATCACTTCCACCGTGGCCCGGGTCAATAACCACAAGCTTTTTCGACGCTCGCCAGTCAACCACATTCAGTCCATCAACCGTAACGCTTCCCAGATCTTCGTGATTCTGCTGCTGGTTCTTATCAAAGTCGATATAAACCCTTGCGCGATCCGAAGAATAGCTCACCGTTCCCACAACTTTCTCGTTAAGATCCACCACAATCCGCACCGTATCAGGTGCAAACTGGGCATAGCGCACGGTTTTTATCAGATCGCCATTTTCTCTGATCTGATCATCTCCGTCTTCAAGCACTGTATTTTTTAAGTCGACACAAAAACGCTGCGGGTTATCATAAGCAAAGGTGCTATGCCCCTCAATGCTATTGTCTGCTTCAATAATTACGCGGTAGGAATCAGACTTCTCCTGAATTTCAACGGAGGAAATGGTGCTTACGTTCTTGTCAACAGGAGACTGAATCGTCACTGTACGGGTCAAATCATCCCAACCGATTCCGCAATTTAAGGATTCTCCAACAAAACGTAGGGGAATCATCGTTCGATCATTGATGATAAGAGCGGGTACATCCATCGCAGCCTGATTTCCGTTCACAAATGCCGCCTGACCGTCGATATCAAGCTGCACAGCAGAAGGGCCCATTGCTACCTCAGCAATCCTGTCACTTTCATTCCAGGTCACCTGTGCACCCATGCTTTCAAAGACCGCCCTGAGCGGAATTAGGGTTCGCTCTTTGATAATAACCGGAGAAACATCTGATGCAACTGATTTTCCATCGACTTTTAACACTACGGGAAACTCTTTGCAGATCGCAATCCCTTCGTCAATATCCTTCTGCGTAATATTGGGATTCTCCCCATAGACCGCTGTTCCCATCAATAGGATTACCATCAGCGGCAAAAACATTAATCTCAGTATTCGACTCATAACCCCCACCTTTTCGTGCATAAAACAATTGCAAAGCGTCAAATTTCGACCATTTAATTATAATATATTTCTCCAGTGAATTGGAAATTATTATTTTTTGTAATAGAAATGTAAACATAGGAGATGCAACGGATCCTGAAAGCCAGGATGAAAAAAGAACAGGAAAAAGACCGTAAGTTTGCGTTGCGAAGAGAGAAACAGAAACAAAAGCACAAGGGCAGATAACTGCCCTTGTTTCCTGTCTTTATTTACGATCTTTTTTGTATTTTATAACTTTTTTAGTTTCTTTTCCATTGGCTCGCAGAGTAACGATTAACTTCTGGAACGTATGTTGTTCTATTTCCGTTCCAGCTCGTCCAGCAGCAGATGAAATTTCTTCTCTGATAGAATTTCATTCGTTATGAGACTGCCATTATAGAAAAGGCTGTAAGTCGTAAAAGGAGTTGGTGCGTTCTGTGCCTCCTGAACACTTTCAATTTTCATCAGCGCCAGATTCCATCCTCGTTCTTCTGCACATTTCTTGACCAGTAGGGCATACTTTTCTGCATGGGGACATTGGTTCGTAAAATAAAGCACCAATCCGGGACTGTCTGCCCTGGCTGCTTTCACGCATTCCCGGAAGAGCGGACGGCCGTCATCCTTTTCATCAAGATTCTTATAGAGCAGTTCGAAATATGGCTTTGCCATGTCAGCAACACGAAACCCTTTATATTTTAGATACTTCGGGTCCGAAAGAAATGGTCTCTTCTGATGGGATGAGAGGATCGCAACACCTTTGGCTCCCATCCTTCCTGCATCCTGCAGGCAGCATTCCAGAAGCCTGTCCGCCCAGCCCTGACCTTTGTACTGGCCAGACACCCAAAAACAGTTGATGAAAAGATATCCCTCTGCATCGATGGGGCACCATGCCTTTTCCGCAGGAATGTACTCCACAAAAACTTTTCCCCTCACATTTAGTTTCTGAAAGACCAAACCATCATCAAACCGCATCCTGAGCCATTCCTTTTTTAAAGATGCGGAGCGATCCCCTTTTGTTTCTGAAATGGCGCAGCAGATGTGCTCTGCATCAATATTATCCTGATTGACTTTTATAATCTCCATTTTTACCTCTCCTCCAGCTTCTATCATCCCCTAAATTATATAACAAAAAACATGACAGCAATGTGTCATGTTTTATATTAACATTTTTTTATTCAATATTGAGAATTAAGGAACTGCTGCATTGATTTCAAATAGCCAATAAGCGCTTATGCCAATGCTTTTCCCAGTTCCCTGCAGGATTCTTTTGCATCCTCATCCGGTTCTTCATTTGCCAAAACACAATCATAGGCAAGATAAGCCCCGTCGTCAGTGCAAGTTTTTTCCCAATTTCTCATCCATTCTCCATCTCCCCAGCCGTAGGATCCGAAAAGTGCGATTTTCTTTCCCTGCAGTTTTGGTTCACAGGAATTGAACATCGGCTCGAATTCTGCTTCTTCGAGAACCTCTGCTCCCATGGATGGGCACCCGAAAGCAATTCCGTCAAACTGATCCATCATATCCGCAGAAAAATCAGAAGGGGTATAAACGGAAACTTCTGCACCTGCTGCTTCAGCACCCGCCGCAACCTCTTGGGCCATAATTTCTGTATTGCCCGTACCGCTCCAATAAACTACTGCTACTTTACTCATACGAAACACCTCATTTCAAATTTTGAAAACACTGTCTTACTCGAGCCATGGAGAGGCATTATGCAAGTCACTGTTTCCCTTATATCAGGCAGCTACTGTGAGCTGCACGATTGACCTTCCTATCGCGAACAACTGTGAATAAATATCCTTACATCTTCGGAACTTGCGAAACAGCCGTTCTGCTTCTCCTTCATTGTGATAGACCTTCCAGCATCCGGTGAATTTGCTGTTTCTTCCGCCGTTTTTGATAAATCCAATCACGTCCTCAAGGGGATATCCGGCAAAGATACCAATTTCATGGGGAAAATCCTCATTTTCACTGAAACGGCTCTTCAAACGACCGATGCAATATTCAACGGACAGACTGACATAGCCATATCCGGAAAGGAATTCTCCAACTCCTTTTTTATTCAGGTGATCTTGCAGCATCCGCTTTCTGTAGACCAAGATCAATGCACTTCTGCCGGTTTCCCTTAAAACTTCAAAGTATAAACCCTTATTGTTCAACTTACTGTTCAGGAGCAGAAGCTGCTCGTTTAATTCCTTGGAGGAAGAGATAAAGCAGCGAAATAGATTAGCGGCTTTCAGCCCCGCTAATGTTGGCGAACAGTGTTCGATTAAAATATGATCCAGCATTTTTTTCTCCTCCTTGCGTTAGTTGTTCTGACCTGTGGTTTTAAATGTTTCAATTCATGTTAGTTATGTCTAACTAATTGTTTTAAAAAAAACGGGTGATTTCCCCGATTAGCCTTGAGTTAGATCTGTCTAACTCGTAATTGAAATATAGCACAGGCGGAAGGAATTGTCAACTAATTCAGTACAATTTTTTCTTTTACTTTCACAGCAGGAAATCACAGCCAGCGACAGCGAACCATCCTCTTCCAACTTATATTCTTTTGAAATTAGAAATCACCGCGAAAAAGCTGGAAGGAAACAGTTTGACTATTCTGTTCAATAATGGGTACTATTAAATTAATGGCCTCAGCAATTAAAAATGTACAAAGTTTACTGCGGCAAGTCTGCCTGTTTCCTG
This sequence comes from Bacillota bacterium, assembly GCA_029239605.1. GTDB lineage: Bacteria > Bacillota > Clostridia > Peptostreptococcales > Anaerovoracaceae > Anoxybacterium. The sequence goes on from JARBUO010000081.1 coordinate 8,361, forward strand.
TACCAGCCGAGGCTAAAATAATTAGGAGGTTGATCGATGAGCTTTCAGTATTACATGCCGACACGTATCCTGTTTGGAAAGGGAAAATTAAACGAACTGCACAATCAGCTGCTTCCGGGGAGCAAAGCTATGATCGTTATTTCCGCAGGTCAGTCCATAAAAAAGAATGGATATCTTGCAAGGGTTGAGGAGCAGCTTGATCAAGCAGGTGTCGCCCACGTGCTTTTTGATAAAATTCTCCCCAATCCGATCAAGGATCACGTAATGGAAGGGGCCGCTCTGGCAAAAGAGCAAAAATGTGATTTCATCGTTGGATTAGGCGGCGGCAGCAGCATTGATTCTGCGAAATCCATCGCTGTAATGGCGACAAATGACGGAGATTATTGGGATTACATCTCCGGCGGGACCGGCAAGGGAAAACCTGTGCTGAATGCGCCTCTACCTGTTATTGCCATCACAACAACTGCAGGTACCGGTACCGAAGCCGATCCCTGGACTGTAATCACAAACGGAAACGAAAAGATCGGATTTGGTTATGACAGAACGTTCCCGGTACTTTCCGTCGTAGATCCTGATCTGATGCTCAGTGTACCGTCTGATCTCACTGCCTATCAGGGTTTTGATGCGCTGTTCCACAGTACGGAAGGATATCTGAATAAAACAGCCAATGAAATGAGTGATCTGTTTGCCATAAAAGCGATCTCTCTGATCGGAACGAGCCTCTCAAAAGCAGTAGCCGATGGTAGTGATGAAAATGCCCGGGCTGATGTGGCTTTGGCGAATACTCTATCCGGAATCGTTGAGTCCACTTCGGGCTGTATCTCAGAGCATTCCATAGAGCATGCACTGAGTGCATATCATCCGAACCTGCCTCACGGTGCAGGTCTGATTATCATCAGCATTGCATACTACATGTTTCTCGTGCAGTCAGGACGCTGTGACCAGCGGCTCATCGACATGGCCAAAGCCCTTGGAAAAACCAATGCCCACCATCCGGTGGATTTTGTTGTGGCCCTCAGAGAACTGCAAAGGGATTGCGGCGTCGCTGATCTAAAGCTGTCGGATTACGGAATTCAAAGAGAAGAAATTCCGGTGATCGCGAAGAACGCAATGGAAACCATGGGAGGTCTCTATCAGGTGGACCCCTGCACCATTACGCTGGATGACACGGTCAAAATTCTCGAAGAAGCTTATAAGTAGTTCTCTTATAAAAGATTTTGTTCCTGCTTGTTCGGTTCAGGTATAAATCGCAGGTGTCCATGAAAAGATAATTCTATCCGTACCAACCTGCCTCAATATCTATTTGCAGAGGAAGAACAGAAAGGAAAACGCCATGGACAATAACAAAAACAGAGTGAAAGACAGAGAGAAAAGCAATCCTGAACTTAGGAAGATGCAACCCAAAGATTTCAGTGATGCCGGTATCATCGACGGGAAGAAAACCGGAGTTCATAAGGGTAAACATGAAAAATAGAATCAAGCAAAATCTTTTAGGAGGTTCTGAATGGACAATTATCGAAATCTGATCTGCCCAGTCTGCCACAATAATAGACTGGTTATAAAATATGAAGCCTCCCATGTTTACTCGTATATCATTGATACCGACGCTCCCGGAAGAAAAAATAAGGATGAATTTCTTCCGTTCCGATATGACAAAAGGGAGCTTACTGACTCTGACCAGTATGTGGAATGCCAAAACTGCGGAGCCCGATTTCCATGCAGCATCACGGTCTGGAACAAGGATACAGGTCTACAGGAGCTGCAGGCAGCGATTAACAGAAATAAATAACGGAAATCAACGCTGAAAAAAGCAATAAAACGGTTCTTTCGAGCATATATTCTATCATTAAGCTGGAAGGAGCGGGATATTGAAAAGAGTACTGTTTATCAACGCGCTGATTATCATAACCACATCCCTGCTGTTCAATACGGTAGGGATTTCTTTCCGGGTTTTTATGTCTAACCAGATCGGAACCGAGGGAATGGGGCTGCTTCAACTCATTATGTCCATCTACATGATCGCAACGCTCTTTGTCGTGACAGGGATCAATGTGGGTGTAACGCGCCTCGTCGCAGAAGAAGGCGGCAGACATTCTTTCGCCGTATCCAGAGCACTGTTAATGAGAGCATTTTCAGTCAGCTTCTTATTTAGTATTCCAGCATTTCTTTTTTTATTTTTTGGAGCAGAGTGGATTGGCACAAGGCTCCTGAATGATACCCGCACCATTTTTTCGCTAAAGCTTCTCGCAGCAGGAATGCCCTTTATGGGGATTTCCTCCTGCATCAAAGGATATTTTTACGCCCAAAGCAAACTCGTCAGGCCTGCCGGATCTCAGGCCATCGAAATCATGATTCAGATTGCAGTGGTTATGAGTATTCTTGAATATTTTATGCAGGGTGGGTTAGAGTATGGCTGTGCTGCAATTGTGCTGGGAATTGCAATTGCTGAAATCGTTTCCTGCATGTTTCTCCTTACTTTTTACTGGCTGGAAAAACGAAAAAGTGACGCGGAAGTCTCTGAGATCTTCTTCCAAAAGCGAATCATCAAAAAAATGCTCTCCATTGCCTTTCCGGTGTCGGTCAGCTCCCTCCTTCGAGGAATATTAAAAGCCATTGAAAACATTATGATCCCCATTGCCTTCGTAAAATACGGCCACTCAAAAAAACTTGCCCTGGAGGAATACGGACAAATTCAAGGCATGGTCATGCCTGTACTTCTTTTTCCCGCATCCATCCTCATCGCATTTTCCTCTCTCCTCATTCCTGAGATTTCGGAGGCCAATGCCTGTAAACACAGGAGAAGAGTCCGCTATTCGGTGACGAGGGCCATTCAGATTACACTCTTTATGTCAATTCTAACGGCAGGATACTTTATAGCTTTTGGAGACCGGCTCGGTATTTTGATCTACGACAGCTACGAATGCGGAAGAATGATGCAAATTCTGGCACCTTTGATTCCTTTGATCTATATTGATTTTGTAGCGGATGATCTCTTGAAAGGGTTGAATCATCAGATCAGCACGCTGGTCTATAGTATTTATGATGCCATTTTGAAAATTGCTCTGATCTACTTCCTCATTCCTGCCAACGGATTGGAAGGTTTTATCATTGTACTCTATATCAGTGGTGCGTTTGGCACATTTCTTGTGGTGCGAAAGCTGCTTCTTACCACTGGCATCAAAATGAAATTTATGGACTGGATCTTTAAACCGGCACTATCGGTCGCTGCAGCCGCCTATTCTGCCGTCTTTTTTCTGAACCCCACAGGACTTTTCCTTTCTGATGCACTTTTTCTGATTTCCTCAGGCATTCTGATGGGGATCTTTTATTTTCTCTTTCTGATCAAACTTGGTTGTATTACAAGAGAAGATCTGATTTGGATGAAAGGAATGCTGAGTTACTCAAGTGATACTCGTCCACCAATGTCAAAATGAAGCAAATTTTCCCCTTAAATTCAACCAGGGGTATTATTTATAGTATTTTTTATCAGTTTGGAATAGTTTTTGTTCCAAACTCATTAATTTTTGCGGCTTTTTTACGATAATAATTATGGGTGCCCAATCCTCTTTTCAGCAGGCAAATTGCAAAAATAGGACAAAGGCACTGTAAATAAGACGGTCCCTCTGTTTATATAGATTTTAGTATAGAGTTCATCTAAAAGCTGATTCATCCGGGAAAAGGAGATTTACATATGACTGGCTCGCCGAAAAAAAAGTTTAAGATACAGCCCAAGGACATTATCTTTGCATTGGATATCGGTACCCGCAGTATTATCGGCATTGCCGGCACTGTTGAGGGGGACAAGTTCTGTGTCATCGCAATGGAAAAAGAAGAGCATACACAGCGCTCGATGGTGGATGGACAGATAGAAGATATCGAACAGGTTGCAAAGGTAGCCGGTATTGTGAAAAGTCGCATGGAAGAAACGCTGCAAATCAGGCTAAAACGAGTCTGCGTTGCTGCGGCCGGCCGTGCACTGAAAACCCAGCGGTCCTCCTTTGAAATGGAATTCAACCGCCCTCAGCGGCTGGACGAAGAAATAATCAGCCGTCTCGAAGCAGGTGCCATCGGTGAAGCAGAAGCGGCTTTTTCCGATGGTCAAGCGTCTGAGAATGGCCGTCAGTTTTATTTAGTAGGCCATACCGCCGTTCAGTATTATATGGACGGTTACCCTACCTCCAGCTTGCTGGATCATAATGCGCGTCGGATACAGGCTGATATCATTGCCACCTTCCTGCCACGTGAAGTCGTGGAAAGCCTCTACCTGACGATGCAGAAAATTGGGCTTGAGGTGGTAAGCCTGACGCTGGAACCCATTGCTGCCATGAATGTCGTCATACCCAAAAACCTTCGTCTCCTGAATCTTGCTCTTGTGGATATCGGCGCTGGAACATCTGATATTGCAATATGCAAAGATGGCGGTGTTGTGGGATATACCATTGTTACAACAGCCGGTGACGAAATCACTGAAGCTTTGATGAAAAAGTACCTTCTTGATTTTAACACAGCAGAGTCCGTTAAAATACAGCTGGGCAGTCAACAATCCGTACTTTTCGCCGACATTCTCGGCATTGAGCAGACCATAACACAAGATGAAATGATGGACAGTATCGAAGAATCCACTTCTACCCTTTGCCGGGAAATCTGCGAGCAGATCTGTGCAGTGAACGGCTCCCCTGTCTCAGCTGTCTTTCTGGCAGGAGGCGGCAGCAAGCTGTCAAAAATCCAGGACGGAATTGCGAAATATATGGACATGGATGTTAAGAGAGTGGCAATCGCCGGGAATAATTTTCAAACGTATGCGCATTCAGATGCTTATGAATTAAATGACCCGGAGTATGCCACACCGCTTGGAATTGCCATTTCTTCCGGTCTGAATCTTCTTACAGAAAGCTTTCATGTAATGTTAAATGGAACCAGGGCCAAGCTCTTCCGCAATCAAACGATGACGATTTTGGATATCCTTATGATGAATGGATTCTCCTATCAGGACATTATTCCGCAAACAGGACGTAAGCTGATGATTCAGATCAACGGAGAACAAGCAGTATATCACGGAAATCCCGGAGAGCCTGCCAAACTCTTAAAAAATGGACAGGAAGCAAGGATATCCGATCTTGTGGAGACAGGAGACCGCATCGAATTTTCGCCAGCAATGAACGGTCAGCATGCCCGCCGACGTCTTAAGGATCTGCTGGAAAAGTATCCCGGAAGCACTTCCACCGTAAACGGCAGAAAGGTTTCTCTAAACACTTACCTGAAAAATGGCGATTCGGTTTTGATCGCATCTGAAATACAGAAAGAGACCGCTGTTTCGGAGAGCTTAAAAGTTCCGTCAGCCGAAATGAATT
>JARBUO010000082.1 GCA_029239605.1 Bacillota bacterium
AGCAGGAGGAAGGCTCAGAGATGAAATCTGGGCTATTATCATTCTGGCAATTGGAGCTTTTCTGGTTGTTTCACTGCAAACAGAGGCCGCGGGCCAATTTGGCCTTATGATTTCAAAGCTGATGAAAGGATTATTCGGCACAATCGCATACATACTTCCTTATTATCTGATCCTATACGGACTGTTGCTGTTTGCAAAACGAACCGCCCATATCAGCGGCCGGTCGGTTTTTTTCCTGTTCCTGATCTTTTTGATGATGACTTTGCTGAACTCAGCACGCTTTCTGGGTGAAGGATCACAATACAGCTTCTCCTTTCAGTTCATCGGACAGATGTTTACGCAGGGAGCGGAACTTAAGACCGGCGGTGCATTCGGGATGACCGTGGGCTATCTCCTTGTTAAGATCATAGGAATGACCGGACTGTACATACTATCTATCGTGGTGATTCTGATCTCTGTTATGCTGGTGATCAACACACCAGTCTCCCAATTCTTTGATGCATTGAAGGAGAGAAGGCAGGCCAGAAAGCTGGCAGCAGAGGAAGCAGCAGCCCTGATGGATGACAGCTGGGATGAACCGGAAGCGGACGAAAAAGATCCTGTCAAAGAAAAGAATAAGCGCGCTTCCGCAGCAAAAATCATCACAGATCACGAAAAGATCCATCCTTTTGAAAATAAAGAGTACAAGCGTTCCACCATAGAGCTCCCACCCATTACGCCAACTGGACCTGCAGGACCTGTATCCGGGAATCAGCTTAAGATCCTGGATTATATGAAGAATGACGATCTCTTTGAAAAAACAGGCTCGGAAAAGGGAAAAAATGAGTTTGGACTGGAAGAAATTAAAATTAACGTACCCGGCATGGGACTTGACGGAGAAGAATTAGAGACACCTGCAATTAAGGAATATAAAAATCCAGAAGAACTGGTGAAAGTGGAAGAACCCGCTGTAAAGGCAGATGTGCAGGAAGCGGTTAAACCTGCAGCATCAGCCCCTTCGAAGGAACCTGCTCCGGTGAAGACGGAAGAACTTAACATCAAGATCGGCGGTACTTCTTTGAAGCCATTTCAGTTACCTGCGTCTGATTTGCTCTCCAAAGGACCTTCCAGCAGCAATGTAGGAGAAGCGGAAAGTCTGAAAGCAAAGGCAGCCAAATTGGAACAAACACTGAAGGATTTTAATGTAAATGCCAAGGTAGTTCAGGTAACAAAGGGACCTGCGGTTACACGGTATGAAATTCAGCCCAGCACAGGCGTTAAAGTCAGCAGCATCGTTCGGCTCGGTGATGATATTGCGCTCAATCTGGAGGCAAAGAGCATTCGTATTGAAGCTCCCATTCCAGGAAAAGCTGCTGTTGGCATCGAAGTGGAAAATGATCGGGTTCATCTCGTAGCACTGAGAGAAATTATTGAGTCCAGCGAATTCAAAACGGCAAAATCAAAGATCACTTTTGCCGTGGGCAAGGACATTGCTGGTAAAGCTATCGTTGCAGATCTCAAAAGCATGCCTCACATGCTCATCGCAGGCTCCACAGGTTCCGGCAAGAGTGTATGCATCAACAGCATCATCATCAGTATGCTTTATAAGGCCAAGCCTGATGAAGTCAAATTTGTTCTCATCGATCCTAAAGTGGTGGAACTGGGCAATTACAACGGGATTCCCCATTTGCTGATTCCTGTTGTTACGGACCCCAGCAAAGCAGCAGCTGCGCTGAACTGGGCAGTTGCAGAAATGACGGACCGGTACAAAAAATTCGCTGAGGAAGGCGTCAGAGATCTGGAGTCCTTTAATAACAGCGTAAAGTGCAAAGGTGAGAATGATCGGTTCCTGCCTCAGATCGTCATCATTATCGACGAGCTGGCTGACCTGATGATGGCAGCACCGTCACAGGTAGAGGAATCCATTTGCCGTCTGGCACAAATGGCCAGAGCAGCTGGAATGCATCTTATCGTTGCGACTCAGAGGCCTTCTGTTGATATCATTACCGGCGTTATCAAAGCAAACATCCCGTCCCGAATCGCATTTGCCGTATCATCCCAGTTCGATTCGAGAACCATACTGGATATGGCAGGAGCGGAACGGCTTGTGGGCAAAGGGGACATGCTCTTCAATCCTATGGGCAATGCAAAACCCTACCGTGTACAGGGAACGTTCATATCCGACTCGGAAGTACATAAGGTCATCGAATATGTCAAGAGTCAGTCACCGGAAACGGAATATGCCAATGATGTAATCCACAGCATTGATCGGGTACAGACTTCCTCCAATGATGAGGATACGGACGAACTGCTTTCCGATGCCATAGAGACCGTCGTAAGAGCAGAACAGGCTTCTGTTTCCATGCTTCAAAGAAGGTTCCGCATCGGTTACAACCGTGCAGCAAGACTCATCGACATGATGGAAGCCCGCGGCATTATCGGACCCGCAGACGGCAGCAGACCCCGCAGAGTACTTATGACAGAAGATGAATTTCTGGGGCTATCTTCCGGAAGTGAGGAATAAGTAAAACGGAACACACCGGGACTTGCAAGAAAGTACGATAGTTACAGGGCGAATTGACGATTCTGACAAAAAAACATTAATGAGAAGAGGTATTCATGAACATATATATAGAAACTTTAGGTTGTGCTAAAAACGCAAGCGATTCAGAAACAGCAGCAGGAATTCTTGAGGCGGCAGGTCATGTCATTGTATCCAGTCCCGAAGAAGCGGACGGAATCATGGTAAACACCTGCGGCTTTATCAATGATGCCAAGAAGGAATCCATCGGAAGAATTTTCGACATGACGGAACACAAGAAGAATGGCGGGATTCTCATCGTATCCGGCTGCCTGTCTCAGCGTTACGGAGAGGAACTTTACAAAGAAATGCCTGAGGTGGATATTTTTCTCGGTGTCAATGACTATCCTGCCCTTCCGGAAATACTGAACAACCATGTTAAGGGAAAACGTGAAAAATATTTCAGCGTCTATGAAAAGGGATTTTTAGAAACCGGATACCGCAAAAGAGTGGATGGCGGCTACAGCGCTACCATTAAAATTGCGGAGGGCTGTAATAATGTGTGTGCCTATTGTGTCATTCCGTCGATCCGAGGGCCTTACCGCAGTAAAAAAATGGAGGTAATTCTGGAAGAAGCCCGTCAGCTTGCAGCAGACGGCTGCAAGGAGCTGATTCTTATTGCACAGGACGTTACGGCCTATGGCCTGGATTTATACAAAGAGCTCCGGCTGGCAAAACTGGTAAAAGAGCTTTGTACCGTGGAGGGGATTCGGTGGATCAGGCTGATGTACTGCTATGAAGACCGGATCACCGATGAGCTCATCGAGGTAATGGCCTCTGAAGAAAAGGTATGCCATTATATAGACATCCCGATACAGCATGTCAGCGATAAGATTCTGAAGTTAATGCACCGAAGATCAACAAAAGCCTCTATTCTTAACACCATATCCCGATTAAGAAAGGCAATGCCTGATATCCACATCAGAACGACCTTGATTACCGGTTTTCCTGGTGAGGACAAGGATGATTTTCTGGAGTTGCTTGATTTCATAGAAAGCCAGAAATTTGAACGTCTCGGTGTCTTTACCTATTCCAAAGAGGAGGGGACGCCCGCAGCAAAAATGGCAAACCAGGTTCGGGAAGACACGAAACAGAAACGAAAAGATCTCCTGATGACAAAACAGATGGAAATTGCCCTTGTGTCCAACGAACAGAAAATCGGATCGCTTCTTGAAGTTTTGGTGGAAGAGACCGAAGAAGACGGAAGCTACACTGGCCGAAGCAGATACGATGCACCTGAAATTGATAATACAGTTCTTTTCTCGTCAGATTTTTTATGTATGCCCGGCGACATTGTCAATGTCAGAATCACTGACGCTTTTGATTATGATCTCGTAGGCAGAACGGAGGAATAATATGAATTTGCCAAACAAACTGACCATGCTTCGAATAATATTAATTCCGGTGTTTATAATAGTCCTCATGACAGGTCATTATTACATCTCAGCTGTAATCTTTATCCTTGCTTCAGCAACGGATGCCCTCGATGGACATATTGCAAGAAAGTATAACCTTATTACCAACTTCGGGAAGATCATGGACCCCCTCGCAGACAAGCTTCTGGTTGTTTCCGCACTGGTTTGTCTCGTGGAGCTTGGTGATGTGGCAGGCTGGATGGTAATCGTGATTCTGGCAAGGGAGTTTACCATAACAGGATTACGTACCGTGGCTGCTGCTCAGGGAGTTGTCATCGCTGCAGGATGGTCCGGAAAGTTCAAAACCGTACTGCAGATGATCGCAGTTACAGCGCTGCTCTTGCAGAACTGGCCTTTCTCACTGATTAGTTTTCCGTTTGCAGAAATCATGCTCTGGGCTTCGGTTATCATGACCATCATTTCCGGGATTGAATATGTAATAAAAAACAAGAGTGTTTTCTCGATGTAAACATGGGAAACACTGCCTGACTATTGATAGGGAGCACAAAGAGAACAAGTACTGATTGAATAGAAGTACACCGAATGGAAAACACTTTGTCAACAACAATAATCCTGCCATTTCTGCCTTAGGGATCAGAAATGAGAAAGAAGAGAACAAAGATATATGAAATCAGCAATATTAAGTGTAGGAACAGAATTACTCTTTGGTCAGATTACAAATACCAACTCCGTTTTTTTATCCCAGCAGCTGAATCTTCTGGGAATCGATGTGATGTACCACTATACAGTGGGAGATAATCCAAAGCGTCTTGCGGAAATGATCCGTCAGGCGTTCTCAGATTGTGATCTGATCATTACGACAGGAGGGCTGGGACCGACTCAGGATGACCTTACAAAGGAAATTGCAGCCGAAGTTCTCCATGACGAATTAATCCTTCATGAGGATCTTCTGAAGGGTCTGGAAGATTATTTCAAGAGGATAAACCGAGAAATGACGGAAAACAACAAAAAGCAAGTTTACCTGCCGTCCAGAGCGGAAATTTTCGATAATGATGCAGGCACAGCCCCGGGATTTGCCCTTGAAGAGAACGGAAAAACCATCATTTGCCTGCCTGGCCCTCCCAGAGAAATGACTCGCATGTTCCAGCGCAGAGTAAAACCCTATCTGGAATCCAAAACGGACAGTGTCATTTATTATAAGCAACTTCGTACCTTCGGAATTGGGGAATCAAAACTGGAATCTGATTTGCAGCAATGGATCGACGGACAGACTGATCCAACCCTGGCGACCTACGCAAAAGAAGGGGAAGCCTGTTTGAGAATCACGTCAAAACGTCCCACTTTGGAGGAAGCGCAAGCTGCTGTGGAGGACATGATCGAGCAGGTAAATGAAAAAATCGGTCCTTACGTCTACAGCTATGACGATGAAGAGTTTTACCTTGTGGTAGGAAAAAAACTCATCGACAGAAACATATCGTTCTCCTGTGCCGAATCCTGTACGGGAGGCCTCTTTGCACAGACATTGACCGAGGTACCCGGAATCTCAGCAGTCTTTGACCGGGGTCTGGTAACATACAGCAACAAGGCAAAGATGGAGGAACTGGGGGTTCGTTCAGAGACGCTTGCGCAGTATGGTGCTGTGAGCGAAGAGACTGCCATTGAGATGGCAGAAGGACTGAAAAAAGTCACCGGAACAAGACTTTGCATTTCGGTAACAGGAATCGCAGGCCCCGATGGAGGGACTGATGAAAAGCCTGTCGGGCTGGTTTACATCAGCGCAAGTTTCGATGATAAGAGAATCAGCAAAAAGATACAGGTTCGCAACACCAGCAGAAAATGGAACCGGAACTACACAGTCTTGTGCATGCTGGATCTTGTCAATCAACTCATCGACCAGAAGCTCTCGTAAATCAACTCATCGATCTTAAAACGTTAAAGACGGGCTGTCTCCAATCAGGGGCAGCCCTTTCTTTCATATAGCAGGGAGTATTATTTCCGCGATATGAATTGAGCGTGCAGAAGGGATACCCCTCGCAATACCTGGAGAGTGCGCAGGGCTGCTTAAAGCCGCCGAAAGCTTCAAAACCCATACCGAAATTGTCGGGTATATTCTTTCTCGATTTGTTAAGCTGAGATCAAAAGGAGGAGTTATTATGGAATCGCTGAAACAAATGAATTTGGCAATGAAATATATTGAAGCCAACTTAGATGGTGAAATCGACTTTGGAAAAGTTGCTCAAATGGCAGGTTGTTCTGAATATCATTTCAGAAGGATGTTTTCCTTTCTAAGCGGTATCTCCCTGAGTGAATATGTGAGACGCAGGCGTCTTGCTCAGGCAGCCGCAGAGATCAGCAGCAGCAGTATTAAAATTATCGATGCAGCAGTAAAATATGGCTATGATTCACCGGATTCCTTTACCAGAGCCTTCCAGGCGCTTCATGGAGTAACACCGAAAGAGGCAAGAAAGAAAGGCACACCATTGAAAGCGGTACCCCCAATGACCTTCCAGCTTACCATAAAAGGAGGAAATGAAATGGATTATCGAATTGTTGAAAAAGACAGGTTCCAAATTGTAGGACTGAGAAAGAGAGTGTCTCTGAAATATCACGGAGTCAATCCGGAAATTGCGGAGATGTGGTCTAGTCTGACCATGGATGATGTCACTGAGTTAAAAGGGCTGTCCAATACAGTACCTGGCGGTTTTATCAGCGCTACCCTGAATTTCACAGGAGGAAGAGAAGAGGGGACGGAAATCGATCACGTCATCGGTGTTGCCGTAGAAGGGCAAGACGCTGGACGCTGGCAAGTCCTTGAGGTTCCTGCCACTTCCTGGGCCGTATTTACCGTAATTGGCAAATTTCCTGATGCACTGCAGGATACCTGGGCGAGAATCTTTTCTGAATGGTTTGCCGTTTCCGGCTATGAATTAAATGAAGGTCCTGAACTGCTCTGGAATGAGCATAAGGATACCAGTCTACCTGATTATAAAAGTGAAATTTGGATTCCGGTCAGAAAAAAATAGGAATTCATGCGATGGGAGAGCAAGAAAATTAAAAAAATTCGGCAGCAGAAGAACACTATTAGAAAATCTCTGTTCTTACTGCTGCCGCCCATCTGCTATTTATAATTTATAAAGCGAATACCATGTTACCGATTTTGACGGTAATGGGTTTGGATAGAATCCACTGGTTTGTCGTTCCTGTGTCATAATAAAAAAGCGCACCCTTGGACGGGTCAGCACCGCAAAGCGCTTCGCCGGCTGCTTTGACCGCTTCAGCATTGGCCGGTTTGTCGATCCATCCGTTAACCACAGGAGTAAACTGGTAATATCCGTTGATATTTTGATAGATCACTCCGTTAACCGTTTTAGGAAACAGTCCGCTTTCCATCCTGTTAACCACTACCGCACCAACAGCCACTTTTGTTTCATATGATTCCCCTTGGGCTTCTGCATGAATCAGCCGGGATAGAAGTTCAACTTCAGCTGTGGTATAACCACTGGTATCTGACCCATTTTCTCCTGTTCCAGTTTTTATTTCTTCGCTGTTATCTGTATTTGTGTCTGTATCTGATCCCGTATTTGCGCCGGTATTTGTTCCTGCATTTTCTTCGATCTGAGGCTGTATCCCTGGTAAGTTCAGTACCTGGCCAATGTTCAGGGCATCGGTATAGATCCCGTTTGCCTTTCTCAATTGATCCAGTGAGATTTGGAATTTCTGTGAAATCAAATACAGTGTATCTCCCTTTTTTACTGTATAGGTATCGCATGGAACCTTGAGTTTCTGTCCGATGTTCAGGGAGATCGTCTTTAGATTGTTCATTCTCATCAAAGCATCAGTATTGGTATGAAAGATCTGACCGATTTTAAATAGAGAGTCACCTTTTACAACAGTGTACGCTGCGGGCGAATCCGCATAAACAGCTGCCGCTGAAGACAAAGTGATGCAGCATGCTGCCGCAGTGGTCAGAATGACAGTTCTGAGCTTCTTTGCATTGATCATTTTGTTCCTCCTTTTGCCTGCCAGGCAGCATAATTGTCACCACAGGTTTCTGAAATTCCTGCAGAACTGCACGACTGCGCGGGTTAGGGTCATGGAACCCCGCAGGATTCCGTCCTGTCCGTGAGCAATATCCCCGGCGCTTCTGCCAAAGACCCGGCTTTATTTATTATTTTAATTCAGATTCCGTCAGATATCTATTGGTAAGTCTGCGCAGAACAGGAAGCATTGGGTAAGCTATGAAAAATATTCATCAAAAGTGAAAAGGAAAATATTTACATTTGTTCTTTTGTATGCTAATCTATAACATATAGAAGATGCGCCAAATCTCTTGAACCCCTTTTTTTGCGGACGAAACGGAAGCTAATCTCATAAAAAAACACTTGACCCAAAGGGCGTCTTATATTATGATACAGATAGAACAAATGTTCGGTTTGGCACATCAATTCCATATGGATCGTTTCGATCTATTATGAAGAACCATAAAACAGGAGGATTTTAAATGGCGATCAATAAAGAGGATAAGGATAAAGCCCTGGAAGCGGCGATGCTTCAAATTCAAAAGCAGTTTGGCAAGGGTGCCATTATGAAGCTTGGCAGCGAAGCAGCGAATATGAGCATTGAAGCGATTCCAACCGGTGCCGTCAGCCTGGACATCGCTACCGGTATCGGAGGGATTCCCCGGGGCAGAATTATTGAAATATACGGACCAGAATCCTCCGGTAAAACAACGCTTACCCTTCACATTGTGGCAGAAGCTCAAAAAATGGGCGGGAAAGCTGCATTTATCGATGCCGAGCATGCCCTTGATCCTGAGTACGCTAAGAATCTTGGCGTTGATGTAAACGAGCTGCTGGTTTCTCAGCCTGATACGGGAGAGCAAGCGCTTGAAATTTGCGAAATGCTGGTTCGCAGCGGAGCTATTGATGTGGTTGTAGTCGACTCAGTCGCCGCTCTTGTCCCGAAAGCAGAAATACAGGGAGAAATGGGAGACAGCCATGTTGGTCTGCAAGCGCGTCTTATGTCTCAGGCTCTCAGAAAATTAGCCGGCGCAATTAATAAATCCAACACGTCAGCAATTTTTATCAACCAGCTTCGTGAAAAGGTTGGAATCATGTTCGGAAACCCCGAGGTAACGACGGGTGGAAGAGCGCTCAAGTTTTATGCTTCCATGCGTTTGGATGTAAGAAAAGTTGAAAGCATAAAATCTGGGGATGCTGTTCTGGGAAATCGTACCAGAGTTAAGGTTGTCAAGAACAAAGTTGCACCACCTTTCAAGCAAGCAGAATTTGATATTATGTACGGACAGGGAATTTCACGGGAGGGAGACGTCCTGGACTGTGCTGTTGAGGCCAAAATTGTGGAGAAAGCCGGATCCTGGTATAGCTTTAACGGAGACCGTATTGGACAGGGAAGAGAGAATGTAAAAAACTTCCTTTCAGATAACAAAGAGATCCTTGCACAGATTGAAGAACGTCTCATGAGCAGCATAAAAACAGGAAAGACCATGAACGTAGATGAAGACGGAGTCATCATCGAAGAATAAACGGAAGCCATAATACAATATCAATGAATTGAATGAAATCGAAATACATAAAAGGATGCTTTTCGAAGCATTCCTTTTTTCAATCAACTTCACCCCAACCGGTGCGCATTCTTCCATTTGCCAAAGTGATGAAAGAATGCGATAGTATAGCGGTGATAATCTGAAAAAAGGGAACAATAATACACAGAATGCAGATCCCATTCTGCAAAATGTGAATGCAATCCATAAAATCGATAAAATTCTCCAATTATTAACTGCAAAATCACAAATATCGTTTGACATTCCAATGTTTCTATGATAACATTTATGACTGTAAGCCGCTCAGAACGGGTTCATTTGAAAGCCGATGGCTGCCCTTGATGGCGAGACTGGATAGAGGAGGTAAAAAAGAATATGTATGCAGTAATCGAAACCGGCGGAAAGCAGTACAGAGTACAGGAAGGCGACGTAATCACAATTGAAAAGCTCAATGTAGCTGCGGGTGATGACATCACTTTTGACAGAGTATTGCTTCTGAATGACGGTGAAAATGTTCAGGTTGGAGCTCCAATTCTGGAAGCAGCAAAGGTTTTTGGATCAGTAGTTGAGAATGGTAAAGGTGAAAAGGTTATCATCTTTAAGTACAAATCCAAGAAGGATTACAGAAAGAAGCAGGGACACAGACAGCCTTATACAATGGTTAAAATTGAATCATTGTCTGCTGATGGGAAACCGGCTCCTAAGAAAGCAAAACCTGTTGCTGAAGCAGTAGTAGCGGATACGTCTGCTGAAGAAAAGAAACCTGCTGCGAAAAAGACGGCAGAAAAAAAGCCTGCAGCAAAGAAAGCTGACGGCGAAGAAAAAGCAAAGAAGCCTGCAGCGAAAAAAGCAGCTAAGGCAGATGCTTAAGATGCCCAATAGCGAAAGGCATTGCACATAAAAGTTTTAGCGGAAGTAATTCCGCTTGACAGTTGCAGAAAATCATAGCTTAATTGAGTTGTGATTTTACCTAAGCGAAGACAGCACAAGGAAAAAGGAGGTGTAGTCTATGGCAAGTAAAAAGGGAGTAGGTAGTTCCAAGAACGGACGCGATAGTGAGTCGAAACGACTTGGTGTCAAGAGAAGCGACGGTCAGACTGTCAGCGCTGGAAGCATTCTGGTTAGACAGAGAGGAACGAAATTTCATCCAGGAAACAATGTAGGAATCGGTGGAGACGATACTTTATTTGCAAAAGTCGACGGAGCTGTAAAGTTCGAGAGATATGACAAAACCAGAAAAAAAGTAAGCGTTTATCCGAAAGAAGCATAAGCCAGATATGATTAAGCCCCTATATCTACATATAGGGGCTTTTTATCTGATATGACAGGCACCCACAAAAATGCAATAATGTTTGTTTTTATATATATTACAGAATATTGGGTATCTCAGTACCCATACAATCACATATCAGTGCCCCCGAAAGAAATGAAAGAAGCGCTGTTTTAACAGGCAGAAAAAGGGGATACTGTATTAGGAGGTGATACAATGTTTGTTGATAGAGCAAAAATATCCATCCGGTCGGGAAAAGGCGGCGACGGTTGCGTATCTTTTCGCAGAGAACCTTTTGTGCCGGAAGGCGGACCAAATGGCGGCGACGGCGGAAAAGGCGGAGATGTCATTTTTCAGGCCGATAATAATCTCAGAACACTGATGGATTTTCGTTATAAAAGAAAATATGAAGCTGAAAACGGTCAAAATGGCATGAAGTATAACCGTTTCGGTAAAAAAGGCGAGGATCTGGTCATTAAAGTTCCGCCGGGAACCATCGTAATAGATGAAGAAAGCGGTCTTATGATGAAAGATCTGCTTCACCATGGGGATAGCTTTGTGGCGGCCAGAGGCGGGAAAGGCGGCAAGGGAAATGTGAACTTTAAAAATTCTGTCCGCCAAGCGCCGAATTTTGCGGAAGCGGGCGGTTTCGCTCAGTCTAGAAGTGTGCTTCTCGAGCTGAAACTTATCGCTGATGTGGGCTTGATTGGCTTCCCCAACGTAGGGAAATCAACTCTCTTATCAGTTAGCACAAGCGCAAATCCCAAAATTGCCAATTATCATTTCACCACCATTACGCCCAATCTTGGCGTCGTGGAAATGTATGATACGAGTTTTGTTATGGCGGATATTCCGGGCCTTATTGAGGGTGCTCATACCGGTGCCGGGCTGGGCTTGGATTTCTTAAAGCATATTGAGCGGACCAAGCTGCTGATTCATGTAGTTGATGTTTCCGGATCTGAAGGCCGGGATCCCATTGAGGATTTTGATAAAATAAATAATGAACTGAAATCCTTTGGAGAAAAATTACTGAAAAAACCACAGCTGATAGCCGCTAACAAAATGGACATGCTGGATGAAGAAGACGAGCGATACGTTTCCTTTAAAACATATGTTGAAGGAAAAGGCTATGTTGTATTCCCCATATCCGCACCGATCAACCAAGGTGTAAAGGAACTAATGGGGGCAGCCGCAGCAGAGCTTCACAAAATCGAGCAGGAACCTCAAGAAGACGATGTTTACGAGTACTTTGACTTCGAGAAAGATCAGGAGGACCCGGATTACAGGGAAATCTATGCTTCCCGCAACGGAAACGCATATGTTCTGGAAGGAAAGCAGCTGCGTAAGATTTTCAATTCTACAAACTTCAACGATATGGGCTCTCTGAGATACCTGTACAAGTACATTGAAAAAAACGGAGCCATAGAAAAATTGAAGGAACTGGGATTGGATGAGGGTGATACGATCCGGGTATTCGATTACGAATTCGAATATTTTGACGAATAAGTACTTGGATCATTCGTTTTTTGGCAAGGAACAGGAACCTTTGGCTTTTGCTAAAAAATCTGATCACATGAATTAACAGATAAAAAAGATCACCATGGATCTGAAATGGCCTGAGCAAAGGGTGCCATTTTACCTGGTGATCTTTCTTGTTTCATCGAATTTAAATTCGCCTGATTTCATTTTTTTATTGTTTCAATATCTAATGCTTCAGTGACATCTCATACGCCATTGCTATTTAGATTATAGGTCTACTTTGTAGGATACAACTTTTCCAATATAATCAATGTCTTCAAAACTGTCAACGATGTAGATTTGGAACGCTTTGTCCTCTGGTATCAGCAGAATTTTATCATTAGAAAAGAAAATTCGCCGCAGGGTTGCCTGCTTTCTGTTGTTAGGATAAAGGGCGATCACATCTCTTTCCTTTAATAAATCAAGCTTTGTGGGAAGAATATAAATGTAAGAATGAACCGGTATGGTAGGGCTCATTGAGGTATCTCCCAAAAAGAAATTGATCATATCACCCTGCGCCTGAATCTTTGAGACACCTCCGCTTGAGAGGGTTATTTCTCGTATCAGGTCAGACGGATTCACGTTGTTGTTGGGGTCAATATACCTGGATGACATCTCTAAGGTGGATAGAACATCCAAATTTCGAAGATAATCCAGCGCTTCCCCTGAAACCGTATTATTCTCCGCCTTGCATAAGGATTCCAGCATGATTCTATTCAGCTGAGAAGAAGCAAGCATATATTCCTTAATCACATCCGGCGCTTTTTCCATATAACCTTGAAAAACCAGCTGTGATTGATTTTTGCTGTTGCAGACTTTTGCAAGTGCGAGAGATACCTCCGGTGAGGGAGGCGGCAGCTTGCCGTTTTTGAGCTGTGATATGTAAGACGGCGTAATTGAAATATCAAACTGTGTACAAAGTTTGGAGATCTGCCTGAGCGACAATTCGCTTTCCGCTATGATCTGATCCAGCATTTCAGCATAATTCATAAGTATCTCTATCCCCCCGATTCGCAGTAGAAATCTACAAACCGTAGATTTGCGATTTCTTTGCATGCATCTGCCATCAATCTGTATCATAGATTGGACAGGCTGCTGTTTTTCAACTAAACTGTTGAGTTTTAACTTAACTATATCAAATATTCGGTGCTAATGTCAATTATTATCGAAATTTGCCTATTTATTTCGAGCATGCCTTGAATGAAAAAGTAACTGCAATTTTAGATAGATTGAATTGCAGTTAGTCCCGCAAGGATTTTTTTGATATACTTTTCTTAAATGT
>JARBUO010000083.1 GCA_029239605.1 Bacillota bacterium
GGTTGTGGGAGATGAAATATCCGTGGAAACCATGGTGGATCAGAATACGCTGCTGGTGATCTTTACAACCACAGGAACGTTCCGTTCCTTTGAAAATGTGTACCGGATCTCAAAGGAAAAAAGCTGCAAGGTATTGACCATTGCAGAAGAGTACAATGCAAGTTTGCTGGAAAACTGCGACCGGATCTTTTGGCTGTGCAAATATCCTCAGCCCCAGGGGCTGAAACCGCATGAAAAGTCCCGAACGGTCTTTTTCATCTTTATCGAGGAGATCTTACATAAGCTGGTTGCCCAGGAAAACGCATAGTTTTATGCAGAAGAAGAATTGTTGCAGCCTTATGAATAAAGGGGTCAGGAGAAATGAAACCATGACAAACGATACGGGAGTTTCCATCGCAAGGGACATGAAGAAAGGAAGACGGCAAGAAACCGCTTCTTTGAAGGGTTATCCGGGAAGGCGGCGGCGGGGGCTCCTTTTTCTGTTTCTTCCTCTGGTGCTTGCAGGACTGTATGGAGGATATTACATTTACAATCTCATGTTTCAGGATGTACGCTTTGTCTCCCAGCTTGATCCGGGATTCAATCTTGGGAATACACTGGATTCTCACGGGCTGAACAATAGGCAGGCAAAACCTGCGCAGTATGAAACGTATTGGGGAAATCCATATACGACAAAAGAGATGATTGATTCAATAAAACAGGCAGGATTTCGGACGCTGCGGGTTCCCGTCACCTGGTATGAGCATATGGACGAGAATTATGAGATTGATCCAGCCTGGTTGGACCGGGTGCAGCAGGTGGTGGATTACGGCATCGCAAACGAAATGTACGTCATCCTGAACGCCCATCATGATTCCTGGTATACGCCTGCTGCGGCAAATGAAGAAAAAGCGGAAGTGATCACCAGGAAGCTCTGGCAGCAGATTGCAGTGCGCTTTCAGAATTATGATGAGAAACTTCTTTTTGAAAGCATGAATGAACCAAGACTCATCGGCACGGCAGAAGAATGGTATGCAGGAACCCCTGAAGCAAGAAAGATCGTGAATCGGCTCAATGCTGCATTTGCAGAGACGGTTCGGTCTTCCGGAGGCCAGAATCAGGATCGATATTTGATTTTGCCAACTTACTGTGCCAGCGCCCTCCCCGAAGCACTGTCGGATTTTCAGCTGCCAAAGGGTCAGCGGATGATTGTATCGGTGCATCTTTACCGGCCCTATGCATTTGCGCTGGCGGAAAATCTGTCACCGGAATGGGAGGCGAAAGAAGGACAGACCGAGGAAATCGATCAGGCCTTTCGTGACATCAAACGGATCTTTCACCGCCGGGGCGTTCCTGTGATCATCGGGGAATACGGTGCCCTTGATAAAAATAATGAGACCTCCCGGGCTGCCTGGGTAAAGTATGTCCGGAGACTTGCCGGGGAGCAGGAAATTCCCTGCATCTGGTGGGACGATTCCGTCTTCAACAGAAAGGAACTTAAGTGGAAGTATCCGGAGCTTGTGAAAGCGCTGATTTCCTAGAAGAACGTATCCTTCACAGCATAAACCCCGGTCACATCCCCTGTTTTGCCGTATTCTTTCATAAAACCAGCAATGTTGTCGTCACTTTCTAAAATTACAAAATAATCATATTTTTTCAATTGATTCTGGAATGCTTTCTGATCAAACTCATAAATAGCATCCACATTGGGTGCGTATAGAAAATACCTTGCAGAATACTGGAGATAAAAGTTGGTCACCTGGCTGTCGGTATCGGAAGCATAGAACAAATATTTTTTTCCATCCTCCCCCGACCAGTGATCGCCTACCATATGGTAAACCTTTCCCGGCAGGGACTCCGGATAGGAAAGTTTCATGCTGGTCATTCCGTTGACCTCAGAGAGCAGAATGATAATTGCAGCTGCAGAGAGGATCACCGTTCCTGTTTCATAAGCATTTTTAGACAGCCTGCTTTTAAAGGCCATGGCATTCCGCTTTGCCCCTTGCTGTACGTGAAGGGTATTTTCTGCATCGTGTACCCCAAAAATGGCAAGGGTTCCGATGAGAAAGATGACAATACTGGAGGCATACCGCTCAAACCCCGCCAGAATCAATGCTTCCTCAGTAGGCATGGTAAAGATGAACATGGCAAGAATCCCGGCGTAATAGAGAACAATGGCTGCATCCACCCAGAGCAGCACCTTTAACAGTGCCCAGGTTCTTTTATAAATCAGCCATGCCGCTGCCCAGGCAGCCAGAGCGAATAGCTGGAACAGAACAATACCCCGCGTGGAAAGACTGTCCAGCGTAAAAACCGCATTGAAATAGTTCTGCATAATTTCTGCTCTGATCTCAGGCGTTTTCTCCGAAGATACTTCATTGAAATTGTCAACGCTCATGGTATGCTTGGTGTTTTCTCCCCTGAATTCCACTTTCGTATGATAGCTCCAGGCGAAGAAAGTAGAAAGAGATAGTGCAATGGTGAGAACGGCGATGAGCAAAGCCACTGCTTTACTTTCTCGCCGGCGATACTTCCTGTTCTGAAATGCCAGACAGATAAGGTAGGCATAGCAGATCGCAGCGAAAAACAAGCCGCTGTTCTTTACAATTACCAGCAAGGCCAGTACCGGAGCACTGATGATGCAGGCCCGCTTAAAATCCTGGCGGTAGACGAAGAGAATGCTGATCACGGAGAGACCCAGAAGAGGGAGTAAAAAATCCACCAGAAGATTATTAATACGGATAGAAATATTGTAAAAGGTCATTGCGGAGCAGCACAGCGCCATTGCAGCGCAGAGCAGAAATCGTTTGGTATCCCGAATCACGCCAAACATCGCATAAAAACAGGCAAAGATCAGCATGGACTGACCCACGAGCATAACCCCCTGGGAATTTCCAACAGCCCTGCAAACATAATAGAGAAACACCGAACTGCCCAACGGGTAGGTTTTAAAGTCAATCAGCGCAGAAGCCGCTGTGGGAAATTCATTGGTCATCAGCATGTATTTCACGATGAGTCCCCAGTGAGAGAAATTGTCATAGTGGATATATTGGGTGCTGATCAGGGAAGAAAATATCATGACAAAGCCGATGCAATAAACGATGTTCAGCATATTCAGTGCCTTCAGATTGAGCAGGATTCGGTGCCTGCCTGTGAGCATGAAGAACAGAAATAAGCCCAGACCTGCCACGAAAACACCGCTGAATGCATAAAAAAGAACGCCGGCAAGGCCTGCAAAATACAGAATACAAGCAATGATGGAAAAAGTAAAGATCCAGCTGAGTTTTGTGTGGATGGAAAGAACCTGCCGGAATAACATGATGTAACCCAGGCAGGAAATCAGCAGGATCAGAAAACGCAGAGGTGTCACGATCATTTCCATTTTAGTAGCTCCTTTTTTAAATTTCGGTCTGAAATTGTTGATATAGTACTATTCCATTTGAAAACAGTATCTATCCTGCAACTAGAGATTCTGGACTTCTTCCGCTTCTGCAGCTTTCGCCTGAAGCTCTCGCTGCCGTTCCATACTCCAGCTGCTTAAAATGCGCTTGAACCCCGGATGATAAATCAGTTCCTGCCAGTTAACAACGCGCATGAGCAGCCCCTCCCGGATGCTGTCCCCGTCTGATTTTACCGGTGCAAGGACTAGCTGAAGGTTCTTATCAAGGGTGCAGGTATACTGCTTTTCCTGCGTGTGGTCTAATTTTCTCTCCTTTTCGCGGGAACCCCAGTCAGAAAGATCTCTTACCATTGCAAAGCGGTAATTAAAATCCATCAGAAGACAGCTGCTTCCGTCATCAAAGGTTATCGGCTTATTCAGATCAATCCGTGGGAGGGCACGCATATCTGAGCGCTGCTTCTCCATTCGGACACTCATGTTGTTGGTAAGATCATCAAAAGCTGTGATCCAGGCGTTCATCTTTGTGGGCAGTGAGTGCATTCTGTCATAGATAAGCTGCATGTACTGCCTTTTGTTTTCCCTATCCAGGGATTTGATGGTCACCCCGTAGTACCATCTGTTTCCGCCTTGCTTCACGTAGATCACAACACCGTCAAAGGTCGCACGGTACTGGTTGTTATAGACATGAAACCGAAGAGTCTTATCGGGCGGGATATATTCCGGCCGATTCAGAGAAAAAGCCAAACCGCCTTCAGAGATATTTACGGTATGGGCATCGATGGTTATATTATCATAAAAGATCTGCAATGGCAGTGTGGCATCGAAGCGTTCACTCTTTCTGTAAATCCGCCTCCCTGACATGAAAAAGACTGCGTAAGCAAGGTTGATCACGTTATAGGTGAGCCAGAAGATAATGATACTGCTGTAAATCAGCGCCATGCCGTATTTCCCGCCGGTGAACCGAATCAGAGCCGCTGCGGAAAGGCCAAGCATAATCAAGTGCGGGATGGCATAATGAAAGGTAAACTCCTTTTCCCGCTCCTCACTGCCTTTTCGGGTAACCTGAAACTTCATCTGCTTCATTCCAAGGTCTTCTAAAATCACCGGCAGTACCAGATAGGGCGCCAGGATTGTATCGATGATCTGGCACCATCTTTGGTTTCTCGTATCGCTGGACAGGCTCCGCATCGCGAGACTGTAAAACAGATGGGACGGCGCCCAGAACGCCAGAAGATCCCAAAAACCACAAATTGCAATTCGAAGGTCAAACAACGCAAACATGATGGGCGACATGGTAAAAATGATACGGCGTGCAAAGGACCACCAATAGGAATAACTGACCATGTAGCTGATCCGCGCTGAGATGGACAGCCCCTTGTTGAATGGCACCTTGCAGTTTTTAATACTCTGTATAACGCCTCTTGCCCAGCGTACACGCTGTGAAATCATGGTTTTAATGGACGTTGGCGTCAGCCCGCTGGCCAAAACCTCCGTGGTGGCATACGTTGTATATCCAATGCTCTGGATCTTGATGCCGGTTTCAAAATCCTCGGTGATGGTATCTGTGGGGAAACCGCCGATCTCTTCCAGCGCACTGCGGGCCAACACTGTATTGGAGCCGGTATAGGCAGGCGCATTGGAACTGTTTCGCATGACGTTGACCTCTTTGGTAAAGAAGTCCTGTTCATTGGGAATATTTTGTTCGGCAAACAGATTGTACTGAAATAAATCGGGGTTGTAAAAGCTCTGGGGTGTTTGAATAAATCCGATTTTGTAAGATGGATCAAGCTCTTCCGGTTCTCGTGGTGTCCACCTGCCGTCAGGTGTCTTTTTCAGTCGGGGGAGAAAAAAGTAAGGAATGGACTTCATCAGAAAGCTGCTCCGCGGGATCATGTCCGCATCAAAGGTAACCACCAGGGGCGAGCTGGTCTTCGACAGTGCATTGTTCAGATTTCCTGATTTTGCGTGCTTGTTGTCTGCAAGGGGAAGATAACCCACACCAAGTTCTTTTGCAAGGGCAGCCACTTCCTTTCGGTTTCCGTCATCACAAAGGTAGATATGAACCTTGCTTTGATCCGGGTATTCCATAAACGTGCAGGCATTGACGGTATTATATAAAAGGTCTGTTGGTTCATTGTGGGTTGCAATGAAAACGTCCACATGGGGGAACCAGCTTTTGGGAATCTCCGGAAGCTCTACGTTAAATTCTCTGTTCTTACGCCAAAACAGTTCAAAGGAGCCAAGGGCAGCAACAATCTCACTGCTTAACAGCAGGATACCCATAATCAATGCGATTGCACCTTCGTGAATGGGCAGGGTAAAAATCAGGCGCCATAATAAATAGACGCTCATGGAGATGGTAGTACATATAAAGATTATCTTTTGCAGCTTTCTGTTTTCGAACAATTTTAAGCACCTCAATATCAGTTATGGTTTTCCATCGGCAGAATTCATTCCTGCCGTCGCATTATTTGCTTTTAAATACCCATTTGCGCTGGATATAAAAGCTTAAAAAGAACAGGATCGTATCCACAAGAACCTTAATCATGGTTTCTCCGGCGCTCGGAATAAGGGAAAAGATCTCGGTCACCAGAAGTGCTGAAGCCGCCATTTGAGATACGGCAAGCACGTAGTATCGGACTGCGGATCCTTCCTTTGAACGGGCTTTAAACACCAGAGTCTTGTTGGCGATATAATTGAACAGCGATGAACAGCCTCTTGCCACCGCTGTTCCGATCAAAATATAATGGGCTGGGAATATGCCCTTCAGAGCCATAACTAAAAGTGTGAAGATCACAACGTCCAAAAGGAATGAGGAAACCGCTGAAATCAAATAGCGGAAAAATACGGTGTAAATCTTCAGGGAATCAAAAACGGGATGAAAATGAGAGCCCTTATTGCCTTCCAGATAGATGGTCTTTATGGGGACCTCATGGATTGGAATGTGATTCTCGCCGCAGGCCAGGAGCACATTCATTTCATATTCATACCGCTCCCCGGGTACCTCAGTCAGGAGCTTTAAATAAGATGTGGGAATTGCCCGGAGACCCGTTTGTGTATCCCTCACATTGATGCCCTTTGCCAGACACAGGACCTTTTTTGTCAGCTGATTTCCAAACCGGCTTTTCAAAGGAACCTCACGGCTGTCAAAGCGTCTGCATCCAAGAATGAGATGTCCCGGATTTTCAGCCAGTTTTGACATGCATGCAAGTACGTCCTCTGCCGCATGCTGTCCGTCTCCGTCAACGGTAACAACACCCATAACATTCGGCAGGTGATTCAGAACGTAGAGAAACGCTGTTTTCAGTGCCCTTCCCTTACCCTGATTTACCTTGCTTGTGAGAACAATACAGGAAAAATCCGATTTTGCCTTTTGAAAGATTTCTGCGTAAGCTTCTCCGCTTCCGTCATCCACCAGGATGATACGAAGCTCCTGTTTCGTCATGCTTCGGAGCGTTCCGAGAAGTTCGAGAAGCCTTTCATCGGGATGAAGAGAAGGAATGATAATGGGTATTTTGTCAAATCTATTTTCAGCTCTGACTGAGCTGCTGTTTTCTGTCATAAATTGAACCTCTTGTTTAAAGGATGTTTCAATAGTTTGTCCTATACTGCAGTAAATATTTTGAATCTACTGATGAATATACCCTTTTCAAGGCAACCTAATAGTACCACGCCTCATTATTTGATAATTTTCGATATCGTGCGAAACGGTATGGTTCAACATTATATAGGATGAAAAGATTGGGTACAACCCGATTGAGAAGAAAATTTTATGATTAGATTCTACGATTTTTTTGCAGGAAATCCAGTGCTGAAGTGAGAATCATAATTAGACTAAGGCCCAAAGCCCAGCCGCCCAAAACGTCGGTTGGAAAATGAACGCCAAGATAGATACGGCTGAAGCCTATAAGAAAGACAAGACAGCCCAGCAGGACTGTAATCCAATTGGTTGTTGCTTTGTTTTTTAGTTTTCTTCTGCACAGAAAGATGATCATACCGAAGAAAACAAAGTTGGTAAAGGAATGGCCGCTCGGGAAGCTAAATCCTCCCTGCTCGATGAGATGCAGAGAAACATCCGGCCTGATGCGCTGAAACATCAGCTTCAGCGTATCCTGGATCAGGGTACAGATCACTGCCGTGAGAGCAGCTGGGAAGCCAAAGGAAAAACGCAGGCGGCGGATGAACAACAGAGCACAGCAGATCAGCGTCACCGTCTGCCAGTTTCCCATATAGGTAAAGGCCTTTAAAATAACCGTTAGCGCATCGTTGCGAATCCCATAAATGCTCTGGCGGACCACTGTATCAAAAGCCAAAACCTCCCTGGAGGAGATAAAATATGCAATAACAGAAAATAGAAGAAATCCGGCAGCCGCCCAAATCGCCTTTTTTCCGCTGATAAATTTAATTGATCTGTCTTTTTGCATCATTGTATTCCCTTCGAATTGAAAAGTGTAGTGTTTTTATGATATCATATCTTCTAAGATAATATGAATAGAAAGAAATAATTTTCAAAGGAGAAGACCATGGGAAAAATATATCGGTTATATAAGAATATATGTTTTGCATTCTGGATGTATTTCAATTTAAGGCATCTCAGACCTTTCCATTTTAAAATTAAAAAATATCGTGACTTGGGGGATGATGTGAAAGAGCGGGAACAGATCCTGAATTCTACCACCACCTGGGGACGCGGCATTATGAAAAAATACCGAATCGACTTAACTGTAACCGGAATCGAAAATATTCCGGAGGGTCCGGTGGTATTTGTATCAAATCATCAGGGCTATGCTGACATTCCTGTATATGGTGCAGCCATTACCATGAAGCAGATCGGCTTTGTTGCCAAGAATTCCCTTGGGAAAATACCTGTATTCGGTGAATGGATCAGAGATATTCGCAGTGTCTTCATCGAGCGTGACGATCCCAGATCTTCACTGAAGACCATCGAAGAGGGGATTGGGCTTTTGAATCGGGGTTTTTCCCTCGTCATATTTCCCGAGGGAACCAGAAGCAAGGGCACCCATATGGGAGAGTTTAAGAAAGGGAGCCTTCGCCTTGCCACCAAACCGGGCGTTCCTGTTGTTCCTGTAACGCTGAATGGTACGTATCATGTTTTCGAGGAGAAAGGGCACGTACAGTCAGGGGCAAAGGTGGATTTCTTTATCCATCCGGCCATTGAGACCAAGGAACTTTCCAAGCAGGAAGCAGGCAATCTGGCAGAAAAAGTCGAAGAAATTGTGCGAACGAAGCTTGAGGAGTTGAACCGGTAATAGAAGATTGAATCAGAAAGAACCATCGGAGATTTTCACCGGGATGAACCAGGATGGAGGGTGAAACAGGAATAGCGGGCAGAAAAGGCAGAATCAGTCAGTCTTCGAAGGAGGCAATCGTATGAATTTCACAGATCTAAAATATGTGATTGAAATCGATAAATATGGATCCATTTCTCTTGCTGCAAAAAAGATGTATGTTGCTCAGTCAAATTTAAGCAGAGCGGTAAAGGAGCTGGAAAAGGAGTTCGATATCACCATATTTGAGCGAACCTCCAAGGGGGTTGTAACAACCCGGGAAGGGCAGCGTTTCCTGAACTATGCCAAGGAAATCCAGTACCAGATGGATAGTCTGAAAAGCACATATCTTGATCTGAATAATCATGGTGTCAGCCTCAAAATATCTGTTCCCAGGGCAAGCTATATCTCAGAAGTCTTTGCAGAATATGCAAGCTCACTCAGTCATGAGGACAATCTTCGTATCTACTATCACGAGACAAACTCCATGGAAACAATTCGAAATGTCCTTGATTTTCATTACGATATTGGTATCATCCGCTATAATTCCATGCATGAGGGATATTTTCTCTCCCTGCTGAAATTAAAAAACTTGCAGTATCGACTGATCCTGGAGTTCGATTACTTGCTGCTGACTTCAGCAAAAAATGCGATTTCTGATAAACATATCCGGTCTGACGATGATCTGGACGGATGCATTGAGATCCTTCTTGGAGATCAGAGGCTTCCTTCCGGAGACTATGTAGATTTATCCGACAATGACAGGGAGGAGCGGTATCAGAAAAAGGTAATCTACGTCTATGAGAGGGGAAGCCAGTATGAGCTGCTGTCCACTGTTCCCGATTCATACATGTGGGTTTCGCCCGTGCCGCAGCAGATTCTGGACAAATATGGTCTGGTTCAGAAAAGGTGCGGTGCCTATGCGAAATATATTAAAGATGTTATGATTTTTCGGGAAAACCACGTACAAAAGAAATGTGAAAGAGACTTTCTGGATCTTCTGAGAGAAAAGATCAGGGAGTATGGCTGCTATTTCTAAATCACCATAACGCTCCTTCTCAATCAAGTTTCTTCTTAACACAATGTTCTTTCTTACTATAATGTTCCTTCTCGACCATTGCATTGATTGCGGTCCCTTTTGCGGGACCGTTTTTTGTTTTGCAGGCGTTAAAAGAATAACAAAATCCATATCAAAAATGATATGGCCTATTGACAAAAGGGGTATAGGAGCAAATGGTTGGTTTTTGTAGAGAAAAAAACCGAAACATGATAGGATAAACTACAATTTCAATAGATCTTTTGAAAAGATTACCTAAGTGTTTAGGCAGTTGTTTTGACCCAATTAAAATGTTTTGATCCAATGAAAAGGAAAAGGGGGATTTTAAATGGCAGAAAAAAAGAGGGCGGAAGAAATTCCGGCAAGACCGGAAATCGTAAACAGTACCGAAACGTTAATGCAAAGGATTGAAGAGGTAAAAGCTGCACAAAGAAAATTTGCATCCTACAGCCAGGAACAGGTTGATAAGATTTTTCTGGCTGCGGCTACTGCGGCTACCAGAAATCGAATTGCACTGGCAAAATTGGCAGTGGAAGAAACCAAGATGGGAGTGGTTGAGGATAAGGTAATTAAAAATCACTTTGCCTCTGAATACATTTACAATACCTATAAAGACACAAAAACCTGCGGTATTTTAGAGGAAGACACATCCTTCGGCATCAAGAAAATCATCGAACCTGTGGGCGTAATTGCGGCTGTTATTCCAACCACGAACCCGACCTCCACAGCAATTTTTAAAGCCCTTATCTCTTTGAAGACCAGAAATGGGATTATCTTCTCGCCTCATCCCGGCGCCAGAAGGTGTACCATAGCAGCAGCCAAGGTTGTACTGGATGCAGCGGTGGAAGCCGGTGCTCCCAGCGGTATCATCGCCTGGATTGATGAACCTTCCATTGAATTATCGGTAGAGGTCATGAAATCTACCGATATGGTTCTTGCTACCGGCGGTCCCGGCATGGTGAAATCTGCTTATTCTTCAGGTAATCCTGCGGTGGGCGTAGGGAATGGCAATACCCCAGCCTTAATCGATGATTCCGCGGATGTTCTTCTGGCTGTAAACTCCATCATCCATTCCAAAACCTTTGACAACGGAACCATCTGCGCGTCAGAGCAGTCGGTCGTCATCACTGATAAAGTTTACGATCAGTGCAAAAAAGAATTTGAAAATCGGGGCTGCTACATACTGAAAGACGATGAAAAGGATCTGGTGCGAAAGATCATCCTCAACGCTGCGGGAAATATTAATGCCCAAATCGTAGGAAGAAGCCCGTGGCAAATTGCAAAGCTGGCCGGATTTGAATGCCCTAAGGACACGAAAATGCTGATTGGAGAGGTTACGGAGCTTGATGTAACCATCGAACCTTTTGCCCATGAAAAGCTGTCCCCTATTTTGGCGATGTATAAGAGTAAGGATTTTGAAGAGGGACTGAAAATAGCAGAGCGGCTTGTGATTGACGGCGGAATCGGCCATACGGCGGTATTGTATGCGGACCCGTCAAAGTCACCGGATAAGATAAAGTTATTTGAAGAGACCATGAGAACCTGCCGTATTCTGATCAATACCCCTTCCTCGCAAGGCGGTATCGGAGATATCTACAACTTTAGATTACTCCCCTCCCTCACCCTCGGGTGCGGCTCATGGGCAGGGAATTCTGTTTCCGAAAATGTGGGAGTAAAAGAGCTGCTGAATATTAAGACTGTGGCTGAAAGGAGAGAGAATATGCTCTGGCTTCGACTCCCGGAAAAAATATATTTCAAAAAGGGCTGTACACCCGTTGCGCTCAGAGAACTAAAGGATGTTTACAATAAAAAGAAAGCATTTATCGTAACAGACACCTTCCTGTATAAGAACGGTTATACCAAGGCGATTACCGATCATTTAGACAGCATGGGTATTGTTCATCACACATTCTTTGATGTCACCCCTGATCCGACCCTTGCCTGCGCCAAAGCCGGTGCTGCTGCGCTCACTGCCTTTGCACCTGATGTCATCATCGCTGTGGGCGGCGGATCTGCAATGGATGCGGCAAAGATTATGTGGATTATGTATGAACACCCGGAAGCGGATTTTAATGATCTTGCAATGCGTTTCATGGATATCAGAAAAAGAGTATACGTATTTCCAAAGATGGGTGAAAAAGCGATCATGGTTTGCATCGCAACCTCTTCCGGTACCGGATCAGAGGTCACTCCTTTCGCTATCATAACTGACGAAAAAACAAGTACAAAATACTCGATTGCAGATTACGCATTGCTTCCCACTATGGCAATCAGCGATGCAGAAATGATGATGGATCAGCCAAGAAGCCTCACCGCTTCCTCCGGTATCGATGCACTGACCCACGCGCTTGAGGCGTATGCATCCATGCTGGCCACAGACTACACCGATGGATTGGCATTAAAAGCTGCAAAGCTGGTATTTGATTATCTGCCGAGAGCTTATAAATACGGGAGAGATGACATAGAGGCCCGTGAGAAAATGGCCAACGCTTCCACGATCGCAGGCATTGCCTTCGCCAATGCATTTTTAGGAGTCTGCCACTCGATGGCGCACAAATTAGGAGCGCACCATCATGTACAGCACGGCGTAGCCAATGCCCTGCTGATCACGGAAGTTATGAGATACAATTCTGCGGAAGTACCTAAGAAAATGGGCACATTCCCGCAATATCAATATCCGCACACGTTGCAGCGTTATGCGGAAATCGCCTCTTATCTGGGCCTTTCCGGCAGCAATGATCAGGAGAAATTAGACTGCCTCATTGCCAAGATTGAAGAATTAAAGGCCACCGTTGGTATCGCCAGGTCCATACGGGAGCATGGCATCGATGAAAAAGCGTTTCTTGAGAAACTGGATCTGATGTGCGAGGAAGCATTTGACGACCAGTGTACCGGCTCCAATCCCAGATACCCGCTGATGAGTGAGATTAAAGAAATGTATCTGGCAGCCTACTACGGCAAAAAATAGCACATTAATACCCAAAATAGTACACCAACATCTCTCGGAATGAATTTGCTTTCATCTGCCCACTTTTACTCGAGGCCAGGGGCTGGGGTTTGCTTTGATAAAGCGATCCCGGACTCTGGCTCTCTTATTTCTGCTCTCGTGCTATCTGACGAGCTGGAGAATCTCCTCGGTAATTTCTTCCGGGGATTTTCCGTCGGTTTGTATGGTAATGGAGGAAGCTTCCCGGTAAAGCGTTTCTCTTTTTCGGTAAAGATCAAGAAACTTCTGAAGGCGCTGATTTTCGTCCTGGACATCCATAAAGGCAAAAGGACGGTTTTCATCTCCGTTTACTCGATGAAACAGCGTTTCCGGTTTTGCTTCAAGAAAGATCGTGCACTCCCGATTTAAGATGGAGCGGTTCAGATCATCCAGAATAACGCCGCCGCCGCAGGATATGATGAGGCCGCCTTCAATTTTACCAAAGGCCTCGTACTTGCTGACCTTGTCTAAGACCTTTGCCTCGCCTGTGGCTTCTCCTGCCAGAAGGTCCACAGCACCTGTCACATGGCAGAGTTTGTCCAGAAGCTCAGATTCCTTGTTGCGGAATTCATGCTCCCCATACTTGATAAAGATTTTTCTGATGGGCATTCCTTCTGCCTTTTCAATTTCCTGATCCATATCAATACAGGGAAGCCCTGTTTTTTCGCTCAAAAGTTTTGAGACGGTACTCTTTCCTGAGCCCATATAGCCGATTAAAAAGATTCGCTTGTTCTTTCCTTCCATGTTACGCTCCCACCCTGAAATTCTTTCCTGTGTGTTATTAAAGACTATTATATACGGCGTACGGCGGTTATTAATGAATACAACTGGATTTTTGATAATATCATCATGCAGGAGGGAAAACCAGAAGGGCGATGCCATATAAGCTTTGGTTTTGTGGTATAATAATCGCAGAAAGCTTACTATTGCGATTATTATACGGATTAAGTACCCTGCGAAAATTTCGGCTTTAAGAGACTGGAGTGCCGAAAACGCAGATGGCGATATCCCATAAAAAGTTGTACTTTTTATGGGATAATAGTCGCAGAAAAGCTTACTATTGCGATTATTATACGGATTAAGTACCCTGCGAAAATTTCGGCTTTAAGAGGCTGGAGTGCCGAAAACGCAGATGGCGATATACCATAAAAAGTCATACTTTTTATGGTATAATAGTCGCAGAGCAGCGGATTTTATGTATGACATTGTGAAGTATGCGTTGAATGGGGCTTTTCTGTGTGACATAGTGAATATAAGCAGGAGGTAGGGACGATGAAATTTAAAAATGCGGTAATATTAGGGGAAGATTTCACTTTTCGAAAGGGCGGATTCACAGTTGAAAACGGCTTGTTTACAACCTTTGAAGAGGATGGGGAAGGAATTGATCTGGAAGGAAGATATGTAATTCCCGGCTTGATCGATATTCATTTCCACGGGAACTCAGGAAAGGATTTCTCAGTAACGGATTTTGAAGGGCTGCTTCAAATTGCGGCTTATCTTGCAAGTAAGGGAATTACGTCTTTTGCGCCGGCTTCCATGACCATGCCGGAGAGCGTTTTGGAGAAGGCTTACCGGATCGCTGCTGACTTTCGGACAAAACAGCCCTCGAGGGTTGCTCGCATTGCAGGCATCAATATGGAGGGACCCTATTTTTCCAAAGAGAAGAAAGGTGCTCAGGCAGAAGAGTATCTTCAGCTCCCTGACGCAGATATGGTGGAACGATTAAATGCCGCTTCCGGCGGTCTTTTAAAAATTGTTTGCATTGCACCTGAGCTGCCCGGTGCCCTGGAGTTTATCGAGAAAATAAGCAGCCGGTTTACCGTGTCTCTGGCCCACACCAACGCGGATTATGATATCGCCAGAAGAGCAATCCTTGCGGGAGCGAGACAGCTGACGCATCTGTTCAACGCAATGCCGCCGTTTCTGCACAGACAGCCGGGAGTGATAGGGGCTGGTGCCGAAGCAAAACAAGTAATGGCAGAGCTGATCTGCGACGGTGCTCACGTTCATGAAAGTGCAGTCAGGGCAGCGTTTGCGATGTTCTCATCGGACCGTATCATTCTGATCAGCGATGCGCTTTCCTGCCTCGGCATGCCGGAAGGGGTCTACGAGTCCGGCGGTCAAAAAATATTCATGAAGAACGGTGCAGCGGTGCTGTCAGACGGAGTTACTTTTGCAGGCTCTACCACCGATCTGTTCCAGTGTATGCGAACGGCAATCTCCTTTGGCATCAGGCCTGAGGATGCCATTAAGGCCGCTTCTGCAAATCCTGCAAAAGCCATCGG
>JARBUO010000084.1 GCA_029239605.1 Bacillota bacterium
GATTACTTCCTTACCGGTTTTCATCAGCATATTTGCCACTTCCCGGTCAGAGGAAGTCAGTCCATCCTTACCATCAACCATAAACAAAATCACATCTGCGGTATCCATGGCAATTTCAGCCTGCGTCCTCATCTGTGAGAGAATTACGTCCGTCGTATCAGGTTCAATACCACCGGTATCAATTAAGGCAAAATGATGGCCCTGCCATTCGGCTTCTGCATAAATTCGGTCTCTGGTTACGCCGGGAGTATCTTCGACGATGGACACTCTTCTGCCGATGATCTTATTGAAAAATGTCGATTTGCCGACGTTCGGTCTGCCGACTACGGCAACAATTGGTTTAGACATTATATTATCTCCTATTCAAATGGTATGTTATTTATTCAAAGATTGCTTCCGCAAATTCTGCCGGGTCAAAGACCTTTAAATCATCCATACCTTCTCCAACACCGATGAATTTGACAGGCATCTGAAACTCATCAGATATGGTGATGACAATGCCGCCTTTCGCGGTACCGTCCAGCTTCGTCAGGACAATTCCTGTAATCTCTGTAATCTCTCCGAATTCTTTTGCCTGTGACACAGCATTCTTCCCTGTGGCAGCATCTAACACTAGAAGTGTTTCCCTGTATGCTTCCGGGTATTCCCGTTCTATGATTTTATTCATTTTTTCCAATTCGGTCATGAGATTTTTCTTTGTCTGAAGTCTTCCTGCTGTGTCGCAGATCAAAACATCGGTCTTTCTTGCCTTGGCTGCCTGAATTGCGTCAAAGATGACCGCAGACGGATCTGCGCCCTCCTGATGACGGATTACATTTACCCCAATCCTGTTGCCCCAAACTTCAAGCTGCTCTCCTGCAGCTGCACGGAACGTATCCGCTGCCCCCAGTAGAACCGATTTACCCTCTCGTTTGCATTTATTCGCAATTTTGGCGATGGACGTTGTCTTGCCGCCTCCATTTACACCGATGACCAGTATGACAAGGGGGGATTCCTGACACAGCATATGAGCCTCACCCTTGTCGATGAGCTCTTTTACGATGGTCTTGATCCGGGCTTTCACGCCTTCCGGATCCCTGATATTCATTTTCTTAATATCTTCTCTCAATTTGGCCGTGATCTTCATGGTTGTTTCCATGCCGATGTCTGAAGTAATCAGTACCTCCTCCAGTTCATCCAGCATCTCCTCATCGATCTCCGGCCTCATGAATATGACGTCTTCAATTTTTTCCTGAAGTCTTCCGAAAAAAGATTTCTTTATTCCAAAAGCCATATGATAATCCTTTCAATAATAATAATTTATTTTGATGCCCGGTTAACCTCAACTTTGCTTCGAAATCATGGATTTCCAATTAAAGCTTTTACAGTTGGTCAATTTTAGATTAAAGTCCATTAAGGAGTTGGAAATAGTAATTGATAAGAAAAACATCGGAGCAGCTTTAATAAAACCAAAGTCTGCGACTTTTTCCGTTCAATCCTATTTACAACTCAAATGCATCCCCGAGCCTCAATGAGATAATTCTCGAAATCCCCTGCTCCGGCATGGTTACACCATACAATACATCGGCATATTCCATGGTTGCCTTCTGATGGGTTACAAGCGCAAACTGAATCTCATCGAAGTTCTTGAGATAACTTGCAAACCGGTCAATATTGGCATCGTCAAGGGCGGCTTCAACCTCATCCAAAATACAAAAGGGTGTAGGCTTTGCTCTGAGTACAGCAAACATAAGCGCAATAGCGGTCATGGTTTTCTCTCCGCCGGACATCAGATTAATATTCTGAAGCTTCTTTCCGGGCGGCTGAGCCACGATTTCTATGCCGCATTCCAGCGGATTATTTTCATCCTCAAGCCTGAGTTCTGCGGCGCCTCCTCCAAAAAGCTCCTGAAATGCTTTTTCAAAGTTCAGCACAATTTGGTCAAAACTCTCTTTAAAGCTCTGCTTTATGGTTTTATCCATATCATCGATAATTTGCTTCAGAGAGCTCATTGCACTCAGGATATCTCTTCTCTGTTCGCTTAAGAATTCAAACCGTTCACTGACCGACTCATATTCCTTGATTGCACCAACATTTACTTCTCCCAGATCTTTTATTCTGCTTTTGATCTCTCTTGTTTCCTTCACGGCAGCTGGAAGATTGAAGTCCTTCTTTCTGAATTCAATCGCCTGAAGATAAGAAACCTCAAACTCTTCCCATAGCTTGTCTTTGTAAGTGTCCAGCTGGGTATCATATTTGGCCTGTTTTATTTCGAGATCATATTTTTGGTTCTGATATCCGCTCAGGATCTGATCCATCTCATCTTTTTTCTTCGTAATTTCATCCAGATGTTTTGCTACGGTATCCTTTTCTTCCTGAATTTCTTGCAAATAGCGCTCCAGGTCCTGCTTTTCCTGCTCCCTGGTCCGAATTCCGCTTTCCAGACCGGTATCACCTTCAAGAAGCATTGTTTTCTCCGCCTCAAGAGCAAGAATCGCGGCTTCCTTGCTGAATCTTTCCTCTGTTATTTCTTTTTTGTAATCCTCTATCCGTGACAGGAGCTGATCTACATGATTCTTGCGACTCTCTGCTGTTCCTACCGCTATCTTGGCTTTGGTAATCTCCTCATTGATCTCGTCAAGGGATGCTTTTTTCAGCGTATAGTCCTGCAGTCCTGTGTCCGTAAGTCTCTCAATTTCAGCAATGTCCTCGCCTGCCTGCTGTACTGTTTTTCTGATCTCGTTGATCATAGATTCGGAAGCATTTTTCTCGTTCTCTATATTGTCGAGCTCTTTCTGCCGTTTTTCCTCAGTCAGTTCCAGTTCCGAAAGCTGCCCCGTCATAGAATTGACGGAATTCTCCCTATTCAGCAGTTCCAGTTCTTTTTCTCTGTGCTCACGGTCCAGCCGCTGCAAGGTATCCTGACCTGCAAGAATTGCTGACCGAAGTGTTTCCAATTCATTGCTGCCCCGGTTTTTGGACAATTCCATGCTGCTGAGCTTTTCACCGAGCTGCTTGATTTCTGCTTTTCTTTCCAGGAGGTTGGACGTATTGTTCCGGAAGGTTCCTCCGGTTATGGCTCCTCCTGAGTTTATGACTTCGCCTTCCAGTGTTACGAAACGAAGTCCGCCTCCTGCTGCATTTTTAGAGGCCCTGACGGCGTGGTCCAGCGTATCAACGATGATTACCCTTCCCAGAAGATATTCCATAATTCTTCGGTATTTTTCATCAAACTTGATGCACTGCACACCGAATCCCTTAAAGCCTTCAGAATTCTTCAGCCTTTGGTCATAATTCGGGCTGGAATCCCGCATACTCTTGATGGGCAGAAAGGTCAGCCTGCCTGCCTTATTGGTCTTCAGCGCATTGATGGCGGTTTGAGCACTGTGATCATCCTCGCATACGATGTTCTGTAAAGCTGCTCCCAATGCAGTTTCGATGGCGGTCTCATAGCCCTCCGGAACTTCAATGAGCTCTGCTACAACGCCGTTAATGCCTGGGAGTCTGGACTTCATAATGAATTTTACAGCATTATTATATCCTTCATAAGAGCTTTCCATTTCTTCGATCATCTTTTTTCTTGTAGAAATTTGACCGATGGAAACTCTTAGTTCTTCCAATTCTTTTGCAAGATTCTTTTCCCGAGAAATCCTCTCGTTATGGCTTCTAATTAATTCCTGACGCTGCTCCCCGGCTTTGCGGAATTCTTCTCGTAAGGCTAAAAGTTCCTCGCCAGCCTGCAGTCTGCGTTCCGCAAGATCAGTGCGGATAACTGAAGCAGATTCCTTGTCCGCAAGAACCTGCTCTCTCCTTTTTTCAAGCGTTCCCTGCAAGCTGAGCAGGCTGTTGATCTCGCTGTTTTTGCTGCTGATCGTGCTATGAAGCTCGTAAATTCTATTCTTTTGGTTATCAATAACAGCAGCATCAGCATCAATTGCTGCTGACAGTTCTGCCTGTTTTTTCAGGCGCTGATCGAGGTCATTCTTCAGACTTAATAATTCTTCATAAAGCTTCTCTTTATCAGCCTGCAGTGTCGCTTCAGATTCTGCTTCTTTTTCGAGTTTGCTGTCAATGACTGAGATTTCTTCCTTAAGCCGATCAATATCCTTATCGATCGTGGCGAGCTTTTCTCTGTTCAATTGGTTCTGATTCACAAGTTCATTGATTTTTTCAACACTAATAAGAAGCTTATCCCTTGTTTCATTGCCAAGTCTTCCAAGCTCCTCATTTCTGTTTCTATATTCAGTCAGTTCTGTGTCAAGGGAGGTTTTATCCTCCTTCAGTTCCTCGATCTGACTTGTCAACTCTGCCAGATCATCCTTTATGTATTCATTCTTAAGCTCAATATTTTCAATGTTTTTCAATGTAACATTAATTTCGAGTTCTTTATATCTGTCACGAAGTACCAGATACTCCTGTGCCTTTTCACTGTCATTCTTCAGCGTTCCTATGCGGGATTCAATCTCAGAGATAATGTCATTGACCCGCTCCAGATTGCCGGCTGAAGCTTCCAACTTACGTTCAGACTCCATTTTTTTCGTCCGATACTTGACGATTCCAGCAGCTTCTTCAAAGATCTCCCGTCTGCTTTCGGGTTTATTGCTTACGATATCGGCTATTTTTCCCTGTCCGATCAGGGAGTACCCATCGACACCGATGCCGGTGTCCATGATCAGTTCTCTGATATCCCGGAGCCGGCAATGATTGTTGTTGATGGAATATTCACTTTCACCGGATCGGTACATTCTTCTTGTGATTGCAACCTCAGCATAGTCAATGGGAAGGATTCCTTTGCTGTTATCTATGACCAGCGTAACCTCTGCCATTCCCCTGGACTTTCTGCTGGCAGTTCCGGCAAAGATGACCTCTTCCATTTTGCCGCCTCTCAGCATTTTAGGACTTTGCTCTCCCAGAACCCAGCGGATCGCATCAGAGATATTGCTCTTTCCGCTGCCATTGGGTCCCACAATGCAGGTAATTCCCTCATGGAATTCTATGCTGACAGGATCCGCAAAGGATTTAAAGCCATGCAGATCAATTCTCTTAAAGTACAATGTCGCCACCTCGTTCCAATGCTTGTTTCGCAGCGTGCTGCTCTGCCTCTTTCTTGCTCCGCCCGGATCCGCTGCCGATAACACTGCCCTGGAAGATTAGATTGGCGTAGAAGGTTTTGTCGTGATCGGGTCCTTCTTCCTTCTCGATGACATAATTGATTTCCGCTTCCCCATTGGCCTGAAGTTTCTCCTGTATGGCTGTTTTATAGTCCATGTGAAGTTTCCCTGATACGGCATCCTCAATGAGCTCTGAAAGGATACGAATGACGTATTCCTTCACTGCATCCCAGCCGCCGTCAAGATAGATCGCCCCGATAACCGCTTCCATGGCATCCGCCAGAATGGAGCCGCGCTGTCTCCCTCCGCTGTTTTCTTCTCCCCTTCCGAGATGAAGATAATTGCCGATGCCTGCTTTCATACCGCAGGAAGCCAAAGACCGTTCACAGACAATTACAGCTCTCAGTTTGGTCAGCTCTCCCTCTTCGACATGATCCAGTCTCCGATAGAGGTGATCACTGATGACCGCATCAAGAATGGCGTCGCCTAGAAACTCCAGGCGCTCGTTGTTTCCCGTCTGGACTGCCTTCCCCTCATTCAGATAAGAGCTGTGTGTTAAAGCATTCTTCAAGAGATTGATATTTTTAAACTCATATTGAATTATCTTCTGAAATTCCAACTCATTCACTGATTATTATTTCCTCCAATTCAAGTACTGAATTCTGTATCATCTGGACCACATTTGTCTCAGCATAAGGGATTCCCTTTAAAATTGTATTTTTAACAGCGTTGGCATTGGATGATCCATGCATCTTAACCACGGCTCCCTTTACTCCCAGAATTGGTGCTCCGCCGTATTCAGAGTAATCAAACTCGGATTTCAATTCTTTGAGTTTACCCGCCAGAAGCAGTGCTCCCACCTTTGAAAGCACACCGTCGGTAAACTTATTTTTAATCAGTTTCAGAATATTCCAGGCTAGTCCTTCTGTAAGCTTCAGAATGACGTTGCCGACAAAACCATCACAAACCACAACGTCACATGCGCCTTTTGGAATATCTCTTGCTTCCACATTGCCAATGAAATTGAGGCTGCTCTTGGAAAGGAGTTCATAGGTAGCTTTTAAAACCGTGGTTCCTTTTGTTTCCTCGGTTCCGATGTTGACCAGACCGACAGCAGGTTTTTTAATATTCAGGACTTTTTCCATATAGATACTGCCCATGGTGGCAAATTCAAGCAGATTGTTGGGTTTGCATTCAGCATTTGCTCCTGAATCTACAAGGAGTGACACACCCTTTCCCAAAATCGGATAAGTGCTTGCAATGGCCGGTCTGTCAATCCCCTGAATCCTACCCAGAATGAAAAGGCCTGCAGCCATGATGGCTCCAGTATTTCCTGCGGAGATAAAAAGATCTGCATCTCCGTTCTTGACCATAGTAATACCTTTTACCATGGATGAGTCTGTCTTTGTTCGTACCGCTTTTACAGGAGCGTCTTCATTTGTGATGACCTCACTGGCATGTACCACTGTGATTTGTTCTTTATTATATTTATGTTTTAGAAGTTCGCTGTTTATCTTCGTTTCGTCTCCCACAAGAATGATTTCATGCAATGTCTGAGCCGAAGCCTCTACCGCACCCTTTACGATTTCCGCAGGCGCGTTGTCACCGCCCATACCATCTACTACGATTTTCACTGGGAAAAACCTCCTTAATTATTATTATAATCAGCTCCGGTTTTTAGAGCTTACAAATGCATCACTGGGCATCTTTTCCTCATTATACTATTAGATAAAATATAACACATTATACCTATGAATGCAATTCTTACGCAAATATGTCAGCGTCCTCACGGAAAATGCACAGGATAGATTAAGAAAACCTTCGGATCGTGGCTGACACACCCACGACCCGAAGGCTTTGATAATCGCTCCTTGCCAGATGTTCCGCATGTGGTGCAGGCCAGCAAGGCTGTACAGTATGATTGGTCTCCATCCCGGGGGATGCTGCTTCAGGCTAGTGAGCGCTGTATGGGCAAAAGCCTAAATCAGCCGATACCGAAGACAAGAAAGGCTCCGCCAAGGATGACATAGGCTGCAATAAGCTCTGCACCTTCCAGCCAGTTCACCTTATGATCCATGAAAACGGTTGCAGCAATCACAATACTAATTATAATTCCCAGCAATTCCATCGGGGTATATACATATTCCATGGTGTTTCCAAGCAGTGCGCTTAATATTACCATCAATGGGGTTACAAACATGGCGATCTGCATGCTGGAACCAACTGCAATCTCAATGCTGATATTCAGCTTTCCTTTTACAGCCATCAGAATAGCAGACGCATGTTCTGCCACGTTGCCCAGGATCGGAATTAAAATGATGCCGATGAAGGCTTCCCCAAGGCCAAACTGCTCTGCGGCACCTTCCACGGTATGAACGAGTATTTCGCTCATGACAGCCACACAAACTGTGGCTCCGATCATAACGGAAAGGCTCTTCTTAAATGACCACACAGGTGTTTCCTTTTCCCCGTCTTCTTCTTCATCTTCATCATCAAAGATATCCCGATGGGTAATCAGGGAAAAGATCAGACCCAGCACATAGAGGACAATCATAATGATTGCCAGGGCCAAGCTGAAATTTGACAGCGAAAGTTCTGTAATTCCTGATCCTCCGGAATATTTGAAAAAGAAGGGGACTACGATACTGAATGCGGCAAAGCCCAGCAAAGTAAAGTTATTGTGTGTAATATTCTTATTAAAGGGTAAAAATTTATATTTCAGCCCTCCAATAAAAATACTCATTCCCATGACAAGGAGAATGTTCCCTAAAATAGATCCGGCCAGACTGGCTAGAACCAGAGAATACATCCCCGCCTGTACGGCAAATCCGCAGATCAGGAGCTCCGGAACATTCCCCATAGTGGCGTTTAAAAATCCTCCAATTTTAGGCCCTGTATAAAGGCTGATCTGTTCTGTAGAATCTCCCAGAACTGCTGCAAGAGGAACAATGCCAAAACAACATAATACAAAAACAAGTCCGTCGTTCAGCTGCAGCCCAAAACGAGCAACAAGCGTGATCGGTATAAAAACCAGCAGCCAATACATATACTTCATATAATGCAAATCTCCTTTCACAAGATGTACCGTAGCAATAGTATTCCTTTCCTTTCTAATTTGCAATATGTGATCATGAAATATACATTATACAATTCAATACAATCCAAATATATCCAAAACGCATCCATAAGTTAATCATTTAACAAAAAAGACTGCCGAAAAGGGCAGTCTAATTTTTAATATAATTATTAAAATTTAACGAGGCAGAGCGTTTCCGTTCCCTATTCTTCCATGAGTGCTTCCAATTTCAAAATAGAAACTTCATACGCAGTTTTCACGGAAGTATTGCCGTCATTGTCCCGCTTTCGGTACTCGCGGCTTTGAATCCGCCCGGTTATGGAAATTTTCGTACCAACCGAAAGATTGCTGGCATAGCCTGCATTTCTTCCCCAGGCAATACAAGGTATGTAGTCGGATTTATTATACATCCTGTTGACAGCCAGCATGATATCGCAGATTTCCCGCCCAAGGGGAGAGATGCGGCCAATGGGTTTTTTACAAATAAATCCTTCCAGGTTAATTTTATTCTCGTGCTCCGACCTGAAGCTTTCATCACAGCGCTTAAAATCCCTGGCAAAAACAACTACATTCAGCTTGTTTCTTCCGTCCTGCTCTTCATTATAGGTCCTGATCTGTCCTAGGATCTCAACGGAATCCCCGGGTTGAAATTCCAGATTCCAAATAAGCCTTTCGGACACAATGATCTGGATCACATCCTGATAGCCGCTCTTTCTGTCAACGCCCACAGAAAAGCTATAAAATGTTTCTCCATAGGATTTATGGCTAATCACAGGCGGAGACAATACAACCCCAATCAATAATGCGCTGTTGGTCTCCAGTCCTTTTTCTTCTATGCCCTCCATCGCTTTTCCCCCTTTATCCATCCTTGTTTCCTTATCGTCCATCCTGAGCACCAACTAGCCGGTGCTAAATGTTGATAACACATTCAGTCCCTACAGTTTATTCATCAGCAGACCCGATATTACTCTTTTTTGGGGATAAGAGGGTTATTCAAAGCAAAGAGAACTATTTTTCTTCTTGTGCTGGCAGTGCAAGGTCTTTAATGACCTCACCGGCAATGATCAATCCTGCTACAGATGGTACAAATGCTACACTGCCCGGAACTTGTCTTCGGATTGTGCATTTTCTTTTCGTGTCGGGAGGACAGATACAGTGATTTTTGCAGCTGTTGCTTTCATCTTCGATAGGTGTAAGGGGGGGTTCCTTGGAATACACCACTTTCAGATGTTTGATCCCTCGTCTTCTTAGTTCAGTACGCATTACTTTTGCAAGGGGGCA
The DNA here is from genome assembly GCA_029239605.1 of Bacillota bacterium. Classification (GTDB taxonomy): domain Bacteria; phylum Bacillota; class Clostridia; order Peptostreptococcales; family Anaerovoracaceae; genus Anoxybacterium. The sequence goes on from JARBUO010000084.1 coordinate 9,448, forward strand.
CATGGAAGTCTTAGAAAGATCCGCTACTTCCAGTTTGGTGGGGTCCAGCTTGTTTCCCGCTCCCATGCAGCTGATGATGGGTACATCAAGCTCCTTCGCTCTTTGAATGAGAACTAATTTCGAAGAAACGGTATCGATTGCGTCTATGATATAATCATAAATGCGAAGATCATATTCCTCTGCGTTGTCGGCACCGTAAAACGTCTCATGTGCTTCCACCTTTACCGCAGGATTGATCTCCAGCACCCTCTCTTTCATTACTTCAACCTTTTTTTTGCCTACAGTCTTTCTTGTTGCGATGAGCTGACGATTGATATTCGTAAGGCAAACTTTGTCATCATCAAAAAGATCAATTGCTCCTACACCGCTTCTGACCAAGGCTTCCGCAGCAAACGTTCCGACACCGCCAACACCAAACACAGCAATCCTGGCATTTTGGAGCCGGCTCATTCCTTCCGAACCCAGAAGCAGCTCTGTTCTTGAAAATTCATTTAACAAAAAATAATCCTCCTTTGTTGCACTACAACATCCACTTCGTCAATTGAAGTGGATGTTGTTATTATATATTAGATTAAGGAGCAGACAATCAAATTATACGATTATTTATTTCTACACCAATGCAATTATACCGTATCCTCGAAAAAAATTCGAGAGTGAAAATTCTTCCGAAACCAGCATCCCTCTCCGTACTTTACTGCATTTCATGCAGACCGAACGGCTAGCTGATTATTCGCTGAACAACGGGGTAGAAAGATATCTTTCCCCTGTATCAGGCAAGATAACGACTATGGTTTTTCCTGCATTTTCAGGTCTCTTTGCAACTTCAGTTGCCGCATAGACTGCAGCCCCGGAAGAGATACCAACAAGAAGGCCTTCTGTTTTTGAGAGAGTTCTTCCGGTTTCAAATGCTGCTTCATTTTCCACAGTGATGATCTCGTCATAAACTGATGTGTTCAATACATCCGGCACAAAGCCTGCACCGATTCCCTGAATTTTATGCGGCCCCGGTGTTCCTTTCGAAAGAACTGGAGACGCAGCAGGTTCAACAGCAATAATCTTGAGATTCGGATTTTTTGATTTCAAATACTCTCCTGCCCCTGTGATGGTTCCGCCTGTTCCGATTCCGGCAACAAAGATGTCAACCTGACCGTCGGTATCCTCCCAGATTTCAGGACCCGTGGTAGCCTTGTGAACCTCTGGGTTTGCAGGATTTACAAACTGCCCAGGAATAATGGAATTTGGTGTTGCTTCTGCCAATTCCTTCGCTTTCTCAATGGCTCCCTTCATGCCCTTCGCACCCTCCGTAAGAACCAGCTCTGCGCCATATGCTTTCAGCAGGTTTCTTCGTTCTATGCTCATTGTTTCCGGCATTGTCAAAATGGTCTTATATCCTCTGGCAGCAGCCACCGAAGCAAGGCCGATTCCGGTGTTTCCGCTGGTGGGCTCTATAATGGTAGCCCCCTCTTTGATCAAGCCTTTCGCTTCCGCATCATCGATCATCGCTTTGGCGATTCTGTCCTTCACACTGCCAGCAGGATTAAAATATTCCAACTTTGCGACAACTTTCGCTCCTAATCCGGCTTTCTGTTCGTAGTTGGTAAGCTCTAATAACGGTGTCCTTCCAATCAGTTCGGTTAAACTCTTATAAATCTTTGCCATATCCAAACTCCTTTTCTCTTTTTATATTTCACTTTTGATATTTCATACTATTCATACTGTTTCTATATGATTATCTTGTAGACTCATTATAGCTACATTTTTTCTCGTTGTCAATGGTTTTTTTAAATTATTTCATAGTTTTTCTATATGATTTTAGTATTATATTGACTTTTTTATCAGAAATCAGTATGATGGGATTAAATGAATAGCGTCTTAGAAATGGAGTTTTGATTTATGGCATACAATTTCGATGAGATAATAGAAAGAAAAGGGACAAACTGTATTAAATATGATTTTGCCTGCGAAAGAGGAAAACCGGATGACCTTCTTCCTTTATGGGTAGCCGACATGGATTTTCGCACGCCGCCTGAGGTGATAGACGCACTGGTGGCCGCAAGTCAGCATGGAATCTTTGGTTACTCAGAAGTCAAGAAACCCTATTTTAAAGCGGTTCATAACTGGTATCAAGAACACTTCGGCTGGCAGACAGAAGAAGGCTGGATGGTAAAAACACCTGGTGTCGTCTTCGCGATCAGTACTGCGATCCGAGGACTAACAGAACCCGGTGACAGCATACTGATACAACGCCCAGTATACTACCCCTTTACCGAGGTGATTTTGTCCAATGACAGAAAGCTTGTAAATAATCCTCTGATTTACACGGACGGGAAATACCAAATCGACTTCGAGGATTTCGAAACGAAGATCAGGGAAAACAATGTAAAGCTTTTTGTGCTTTGTAATCCCCACAATCCAGTTGGGAGAGTCTGGACAAAAGAGGAATTGATTCGCATGGGAGAAATCTGCCTTCATTATCAGGTAACTGTCGTCTCCGACGAAATCCATGCAGATTTCATATACCCAGGACACCAACACCTTGTTTTCTCTACGTTAAGACCAGAATTCGCCGATATCACCATTACCTGTACTGCTCCCAGCAAAACCTTTAATTTAGCAGGTCTGCAGGTATCCAACAACTTTATTTCCAACGGTGAACTGAGGCGCGCATTCCGAAGAGAGATTGGCAGAACCGGTTATGGTCAGCTGAATACACTGGGACTCATCGCCTGCCAGGTTGCATACGAGAAAGGGTATCCATGGCTTCAGGAACTTAGGGAATATTTAAACGGCAATCTCACTTTTATCCGTGAATTTCTGAAGGCGGAACTGCCTGAAATCACTTTGGTAGAACCGGAAGGTACCTATCTTGTTTGGCTTGATTTTCACAATTTAGGGCTTTCTGAAAAAGAGCTCGAGCAGCTTATTGTAAATAAGGCGAAGTTATGGCTGGACGAGGGCACAATGTTTGGCCCGGAGGGAGAAGGATTTCAGCGCTTTAACATTGCTTGCCCCAAAGCAACCCTTGAGACCGCTTTTCATCAGCTAAAGAGGGCAATTCGAGGCTGAGCTGTCTCTTTTTAAGACAAATAAGGCAGGCACCTTCATGTGAAGTGCGCCTGCCCTTTTATATTCTGTTATTTCCTTTGAGATCCTGCAGATCAGCAGAAGTCATGGTGAAATTCAGGCTGGTAAACTGGTAGAATGGCATCCTGAAAAAAGGGAACGCACATTAAAAAGCCGGATTGTACATTCTCATGGCCTTGCTTTCCACCAATGGTTCAAACTGAGGCACGATTTCTTTAAAATGATTTGCAGCAATATGCTTTTCCAAAGCTTCCATGCTCTCCCACTCTTCAAGGAAGGTCAGTACCGCGGGATCTTCAAGATCCTGGTACAGATCATAGTGGATACACCCCTCATCTTTGGTGTTTGTTGCTTCTCTCAATCTGGACGCCAGTGCCAGAAATTCTTCAATCTTATCCTTCTTAATCCTATTTTCGGCTACAACTTTTATCATTTGTTTGTCACACCTTTCCGTTTTATTACCTTTGTTCCGGGCGGCATTGGCAACGCTTCATCAGCAGAGAGCCCACATCCCCGATCGTTTGATTATACCATATCACAGATAGACAAGGTTATCAATTGGCAACCTGTTTTCCGGCGTGATCCATATGGTAATTTTCCTTCATGATCAGCTGGCTGATGGGAACGATGGTATATCCGTTTTCCTTCAGCTTGGAAAGAATTGCAGGGAGATAGTTCTCCACATATTGTGCGTTGTTGTGGAACAGCACAATAGAACCTGGCTTCACATTTCTTGTAACCCGCTCTACGATCTGATCTGCGGTGATGTCTTTCCAGTCTAAGCTATCA
>JARBUO010000085.1 GCA_029239605.1 Bacillota bacterium
CTAAATACCAGATTTCTCACTTGATGTTTTTCCATAACCTTGAGCAGCGTTAAGGTAGAATTTAAATTATTATCATAGTATTTCAGCGGCTGCTGCACAGACTCACCAACGGCCTTAAAGCCAGCGAAGTGAATCACCGATTCAATCCGGTTTGCGCTGAAGATTCTATCCAGGGCATCCTCGCTTCGCAGATCTTCCTGATAAAATCGGAAATCTTTCCCGGTCAGCAGCTTTATCCTGCGCAGTGCTTCGGGATGGCTGTTGCTCATGTTGTCGATAACTGCAATTCCATAGCCGCATTCAAGCAGGCGGACGCAGGTATGGCTGCCGATATATCCGGCACCTCCGGTAACGAGTACTGTCATGTGTGACCTCCTGTATTTCTGTTTCTTTGATTATGCTGCGGGCTGATGCATGCCGCTGGTTTCCGCCAGACAATACAAATGTCTTCTATTTTCTATCATACCAGATTTTAATTCTTCTTCAATCCCGTTTTGATTATGGCGGATTTTATGGTTTTGATTATGTTGCATTTTATGGTTGTAAAGAATTGGCGGCTGGTATAAAATTGGTAACAGGTGGAAACCTATAAAACTAAGATTTTTCAATGCTCGCGTGCGAGGGGAGCAACCCTAAAAGTTACGGGACATCTGAAAAATGAATTAGGAAACGCTGATTCATTAAGTGCGCACGTCTGATCGGCTAATTTTTTGCTTGGAGGTGTCAAAAAGCCTCGCAATAGCGCCGCTATTGTTACGTTTTTTTTTCTTGCCAATCGAAAAATTTTCTCGACCACCTGCGCACACTCCACTAAACCAGCGCTTCCTTAGTAAACGAGTAATAATGATGAGGTGAAAAAGATATGCAAGAACCAGTATTGATTGTCATGGCAGCCGGTATGGGCAGCAGGTACGGAGGTCTGAAGCAGATGGACCCTGTTGGATCTGCAGGGGAATTGATCATTGATTTTTCTTTATATGACGCAGTAATGGCCGGATTTAAAAAAGTAATTTTTATTATCAAAAAAGAGATGGAGGAGGATTTCCGGGCATTGATTGATAACCGTGCTGGACGGTTTATTGAGGTCGAGTATGCTTTTCAGGATATTAACGACCTGCCGGCCGGATATTCGGTTCCCGAAGGAAGGGTAAAACCCTGGGGAACCTGCCACGCGGTGCTAAGCTGCAAGGATAAGGTCAAGGGGCCCTTTGCTGTAATCAATGCAGACGATTATTACGGTGCGGGAGCATTCCACTCCATGTACGACTTCCTGGAAAAGGCGGAGGATGGAGAACAATATTGCTACTGCATGGTGGGCTACTTGCTTGAGAACACTCTGACGGAAAACGGTCATGTGGCCCGAGGCGTTTGCGAGACTACCGCAGACGGCTATCTGGCAGGCATTAAAGAACGTACCAAGATCATGTGGCGTGATGGAAAAATTCAATATACGGAAAACGACGAAGAATGGTTCACTGTTCCTCCGGGAACCACCGTATCGATGAACTTCTGGGGATTTACACCCAGCATGATGGTAGAAATGGAAGCCCGCTTCCCGGCATTTTTAGATAAAGCTCTCACTGAAAATCCATTGAAGGGAGAGTATTTCCTTCCATTGGCGGTAGATCAGCTCACTTCGGAAAACAAAGCACGGATCAAGGTGCTGGAGTCCAAAGACAAATGGTATGGCGTCACCTATAAAGAAGACAGGGAATCGGTAGTAAATGCCCTGCAGTCCATGAAGGACAAAGGACTGTACCCGGAAAAGCTCTGGGATTGAATTTGAAGAATTGGTGGAAAGTAAATTCGGCGAAGAATAAAAGAACGATAATAAAGCGGTTTCTGCGGAAGCCGCTTTTCCTTTCAGGACAGCCTGCTAGGACTGCCCGGCGGGTTGGTCTGGGGTAATTGTGGGTTGTAAACCGGGAAACTCTGGTATAGAATCGGAATTAGCCACTGATTTGCGGCGATAAATTAGATGGACCCCATAAAAAGAACGGAACCATGAAATCGAAGCAGGAACAAAGCTGAGCCTGATCAGTCGGAATCAGGGAAAAGGCGGTGCAGGATGAACCGGATCAAAACATTTTACAAAAACGTTTCCTTTGGTTTTAATAAGCAGCTGTTTTACGCAAACATATCGGTTTTGATCATCGCGCTTCTGCTTTTCTCAGGAGTCGTTTATTTCGGCACGGTATCCATGCTGAAGAGTAGGCTGATCGCGTCAAGCACGGAAACCATCGAGCAGGCAGCCATCAATATGAGGCAGTATATCGACGATGTTGAAATGCTGATGTTTAATATTTCGGTGGACTCCTCGGTCCAGAGCTTTCTGTCCTCGCGTCAGGCAAAGAGCGATTATACCGTAGTCAAAGAGGTACAGGAAATCGTTAATCAGATGCTCAGCGTGGACGTTTTTTCCAAGAAGACCGGCGGAGTCTATCTGTTTGCAGATTTTCAGGAAAAATATCCTGTTTTCAGGCTCAACTATCTGAGGCCTGAAGCAGGATACAACGGAAAGAGCGCAGTGTTCCGCGCAGAGGAGATCCGCGGCGAACAGTGGTATCGTGACGCCGTTGCGGCAAGAGGGCGGGTTGTTTGGAGCACCCCTGTGAATGATACGGTCCATAAGGGAACCATGTTCTCCGCAAGCCGGATGCTCATCAATACCAAGAATACCAAAGAGCCCTTGGGGGTAGTGCGTGTATTCGTGCCTATGAGCCGCTTCCAAGGAATCCTGGAAGACATTTCCTTCGGCGCAGACGGCGCCACCTATCTTTACTCCGACGGCATATTGTTGAATTCTGAGGGCAAGGAAGAAGCACAACGCATTGCAGCGATCGCGGACAAGCTTGGCGAATCGGCTACACGGCAAAAGCTGGCTTCCGGCTATTGTTATGTGATCATCACAGATACCGGGATTGCCGATTGGAAGCTCATCGGAGTGATCCCGGAGAAGACGATGCTGAATCAGTTTAATTTTATGAAAAGCGTTATGCTGCCTTCTCTGCTGGTTGTTTTCGTTCTGATTCTGCTGCTGATCCGGATCGTTTCCAGATCCCTTTCAAGACCCATACACGAGGTTGCACTTGCGATGCAGAATTACGATATCAATCAATCCAAGCGGTTCGAAGAAGACAGATCCGGTGAAATCGGAATGCTTTTCAGCAGCTTCAACAGGATGATGAATCATATCGACTCTTTGCTGAAGGAAATTCAGGAGACCTCCACAAGACAGCGCAGAGCGGAACTGCAGGCACTGCAAGCCCAGATTAATCCGCATTTTCTCTACAATACCCTGGACTGCATCAAGAGCATTGCCTGTCTGAAGCAAAACCAGGAAATTGTGGAGCTGACCACGGCGTTCTGCGAATTTTTCCGCATCAGCCTGAATCGGGGAGCGGAGGAGACACCGCTGCAAAATGAAATCCTTCATGTACAGAATTATTGCGCAATCCAGAAATTCAGAAGCAATAAAGATTTTAATCTGATGATAGACGTCCCGGAGCAGCTGTTGTCAAGGAAGGTCATAAAGCTAATCCTTCAGCCTCTGGTTGAAAACGCCATTATGCATGGTTTCACGGGGCAGGATAAGCGGGGGATCATCATGGTAAGTGCCAGGGGAGAGGAGGATTTTCTGATCCTTTCCGTCTGTGACAACGGCGCAGGGGCGGATACGGAATATCTGAACGGTGTGTTATCGGGAGAATACACCGTTTCAGACAAGGGCCCCATGCACTCCGGCTACGGAATTGTCAACGTGGATGAGCGTCTGAAGCTTGCTTTCGGACCAAAAAGCGGACTGTTTTATACGGAGAATCCCGATGGGGAGGGGATTACAGCGGAGATAAGGATGGAACAAAAACTGAGTGAAGGAGGAGGTGCAGGCTTATGGATGAGGCTGTAACGATGAAGGTATTGCTGGTGGAAGATGAACCCATGCTGCTGCAGGGACTTACGAAAATTGTGGATTGGTCTGCGCTTGGCTTTGAAATCTGTGCCGCAGCCGATAATTATGAATCGGCCGCCGCAGCCGCTTCTCTTCATAGACCCGATCTCATTATTACAGATATCATGCTGGGGGAAAATCAGAAGACCGGGCTGGACTTGGTTCGCGAGTTTGGAGGGCTGATTCCGGAAATGCAGGCGGTCTTGCTGACGGGCTACGATGTCTTTGCGTATGCGGAAAAAGCGATCGAGTATAATGTAAAATCATATCTGCTGAAGCCCGTGGGCGCAGCCCAGCTGGAAGAGTGCCTGATGAAATTGAAACGGAACTTTTTGGCCCGCAGGCAGGAAATGCTGTACCGCCAGGAACTTGACAGCCAGCTGAAGACCGCAGTGCCGTTTCTTTTTGAGTGGTTTTTGACCAGCGCAAGAGATACCCGGTGGCAGCGGTTTTTCGGGCTGACAGGAAGTGAGGAGGACTGGCAGATGATCGTCATCTGCTTTTCAAAGGAAGCAGACGGAAAATATCTGTACGACCTCTTTCTCAGAATGGAATACCTGAAAGAGAATTACCAGAAGAATGCGATTTCCTTTTTTCAGAGAGATCACTTTATCTACGCCCTTCGCTCCGAAGCCGCAGCTCCCGCATTGGACACCGACGCCCTGACAAAACTGTTTCAAAATTACTGCGACTTTAACGGATTTCCCAACTATGTAATTGGAATCGGAAGAGCCGTCAAAGAATTTTCAAGGATCAGGGATTCTTATCGTGAAGCCTATTCCGCATGCAGATATATCGAGTTTTTCGATTGGGGCAAATGTGTCTATTACTCCGATGTGGCCATATCAGGGGAGCCCATGAACATCTCCTTCTCTCCAGAAAAGGAACGGCTGCAATTTTCTGTGAGAATGGGACATACGGGAGTCACAGAGCAGATTATGAAAGACATTCTGCTGAAAGCGGCAGATCAGGGAGCTTCCGTCGACACCCTTCGGTCCCTGGGACTGGAAGCACTGGTTATTCTCAATGAGGTTGCCCGCGAGAGCGGGATTCCGGAAATCTCAGGAAGTGCATGGAAAAAGGTGGAGTTATGCAGCAGCCTGGCTGATCTGCTTCAGATGCTGATTTCAAGTTATGAAACGGTATGCGCCTCCATCGAAGCGCTGCGGATAGACCGCAATCGGGCAACGGTGAAGAAGGTGAAGCAGATGATCGATACCGAGTACGGAAAAAACATCACACTGGAAAACCTCTCTAAGCTGGTTTATCTGTCTCCCAATTATCTGAGCAAGCTCTTCTATGGAGAATACGGCATATCCTTTAAGGACTATCTGATTCAGGTCAGGATGGAAGCTGCGAAAACGCTGCTCCGGGATGACCGGATGAAAGTATATGAGATCGGAGAAAGAGTCGGATATACCGACTCAAGATACTTCAGCCAAGTCTTTAAAAAGTATACGAATATGACGCCCCTCGGCTTTCGCAGCAGAATAATAGAGGACGGAGAACCGTATGACGGCTAGCAGAGGCTGAGAAATAAATAAAGACATCAATCTTAAGAGATACGGATATTCAGGAAAACGTTCGCCCTTTTTTTGAATATCCGATTTTTTTATCACGCAGGAAATCGGGTTTGGTCATTCCTATTCCTGTACCTTTCCGGAACGTGCCTTGACAGACCGCATGAATTTTTTCAAACAAAAGTGGATTGATTTACCACGTGGCGGTTCGAAAGGGTTCAAGATATAATTAGGGCACCAAAAGGAGTTTGGGAAAAGTTTGTGAAATGGAGGAGGAAAAAATGAAAAAAAGTTTGGCAATTCTTCTTGCCCTGTGTCTCATGCTGGGAAGCGCCGCATGCGGCGGCTCCCCATCCCCTGACGACGGTTCATCCAATTCCGCTCAAAAGCAGGAGATCACGTTTTGGATGCTCCCGCTGATTGACGAGTCAAGTCTGAGGGCCATGGTTGACGAATTCAATGCGCAAAGTGAAACCACCAAAGTCAACCTGACCGTTCTCGACTGGGGAACCGGGCGGGAACAGATCAAGCAGGCGGTGGCTTCCGGCTCAGGCCCCGACGCATTCTATGTGTCCGCAGGCCTGGACACGGCATATATCGACGGCAGCTTGCTTCTGCCCCTTGACAAAAACGGATACAGAGGAGAGGATCTTGACCGGTACAGCACTCTGATTGAAGCCGCCATGGTGGACGGCAGCCTCTACGCTTCGCCGATCGTTTATGAAAACTATATCCTGTATTACCGCACCGATGTTCTGGAGCAGTTCGGCTTCAATGCTCCGCCCAAGACCTGGGATGAACTGAAAACCATGGCAAAGACGATCTCAGACGGCTCAAAGGGGAGCATCATGGGCTTCCAGTTTAAAGGCGCCGATGATCAGCTCAACGCCATCAACCTGACCTGGCAGTCCCTGCTTTCCCAAAACGGCTGCGATATCATGGATCTTGCTTCCATGAAATCCACGGAGGATACCCCAAAGGCAAGGGAGGTTCTTTCCTTTATGAAGAGCTTTTATGATGAGGGGATCAGTGTGATGGGAACCAGCTCCAACAACGGCTTCCGGGAAGGAAAGGTCGCTATGTACATGTTTACTCCCGGGCCCCTTACATCAGAAGGCTTTATCGGAGACCAGCAGATGGAAGGGAAATGGGCCCTTGCACCCCTGCCCCAGGGTTCGGCAAAGGGAGGCGGCTATTTGTCGGGACATGCGGTGGCAGTCAATTCCGGCACGAAGCATGCGGAAAACGCGGTGGAATTCGTGAAATGGTTCACTTCTCCCGAAAATGCGCCCAACTGGCTGCAGAAGTTCTATGGCGTGCAGCCCTTTGATCTCGATAAACTTTCACCGGAACAAAAGGGAGGCATTGAAGGCGTCTTTGCCGCATCCCCTGAGATCTGGGGTCCCATCACAGAATCCGCTGCCATGACGACGCCGGATCTCATGATTCAGAACCGATATGGTTATACCGCCCGCTGGGACGGACAGAAGCGTCTGATCATTGCGGCGCTGACGGGTGAAATGACCGTGGAAGAAGCGCTCAAACAATTAGACGTCGAGATCAATCAAGCTTTGTAGCATCCCGTTTTTCCTATCGTCTGCGGCGGCGCAATTCGATTACAACCATATTGCGCCGCCTCTAGTTAAATTATGCATAAAAAAGGAGAAAATGACATGCTGCAAATGACCAAAACAAGAAAGAAGGACGCTATCGAGGCATATGCCATGCTGCTTCCCGCAGCGATCCTCCTGATTCTTTTTATGCTTTGGCCCATGATCAATTCCGTATATTACGGATTGTTCAAATGGAACCTCGTCGGGGACAAAGTCTTTGTGGGTCTGGATAACTTTCGTTTCATGTTCCTGCAGGACAAGAGTTTTCAGCGGGCTCTGTTCAACACCGTGGGATATACCGTGCTCAATATGCTGCTCACACTGACCCTTTCCCTTGGATGCGCGCTGCTGTTTGAAAAAACCAACAAACTGAGCGTAGCGGGCAGATGCATCGCCTTTATTCCCGTAGTGGTGCCGATCACCGTCATGGGTATGGTTTGGAAAATGATTTACGAGCCTCAGTTCGGCATCATAAATCAGGCGGTCAGCGCGCTGGGTGGCCAGGGTCCCCAGTGGCTGTACGATTCAAACATCGCTCTGGTCGCTGTGGTTATCTTCAATGTGTGGAAGGAGTTCGGGCTTTACACCATCATCTTCATCGGAGGCCTGCATAAGATTCCCAAGGAATTGTACGAATCGGCAAGCATCGACGGTTCCGGGCCGTGGCGGACCTTCTGGACAATCACCCTTCCCATGCTGCGTCCCATCATGTATTTTGCCACGACGATCCTACTGATCAATTCCTTCAAAGCCTTTGACCATATCTGGGTCATGACGGGCGGCGGGCCGGGCAATGCAACCACGACTCTGGTAACCTATATCTATTCAAAGGTATTTGACAACGTAGGGCTTGCGTCCGCAGCATCCTTTGTTCTCTTTGCAATCGTGCTGCTCATCACTTTAATCAAAGCGCATGTCGGAAAGGACGGTGAGGTCGATGCGTAAGAAAACGGTGCTTTTACATAGTTCCAAGGTTTTGATCCTATTGCTGGCGTCGCTGTTTTCGCTGTTTCCCTTCCTCATCATGCTGAAGAGTTCGCTGGAGCCTTATACTTCCATCGTATCCCTTGATTTTCACATGCTGCCCCAGAACCCGAGCCTGAACAACTATATCGATGTGTGCAAAAATTATCCGATCCTGCGCTGGTTCTTCAATTCAAGCTTCGTGGCCGCCACGGCCATCGTGATCAACATGGTGGTGGACATCTTTGCGGCATACACCCTGGCAAGAATCGAATATCCGGGCAAGAAGGCCACAAACACCATGGTTTTATGTGCGCAGATCGTTCCGGTTCAAGTCATTGTCGTTCCGCTGTATCTCATGATGGTGCAATGGAATTGGGTCGATACCTATCGGGGCTTGATTTTGCCTGTTGCAATCAGCCCGTTTATCATATTTTTTCTGAAGCAGAGCTTCATGCAGATTCCGAGGGCGCTGGATGAAGCCGCCATGATCGACGGCTGCAGCCGTGTCGGAGTGCTGCGAAATGTGATTCTGCCGAACTCGATGCCCGCCCTGGGCACATCGGTGGTGCTGAAATTCATGTGGATCTGGGGAGATTATATGTGGCCCTCCCTGGTTTCCAAAAGTACCGAAATGCGAACGCTTCCTGTCGCAGTTGCTACGTTTCAGCGTGCAGGGGGAACCTATCCTTGGGAATTGATCATGCCGGCGGCTGTCTTGTCGTCCATTCCGATCATTCTGCTGTTCCTGTTTCTGCAGAAGTATTTTATCGCCGGCTTTACCGACGGCGCAGTAAAGGGCTGATCCAGGAAGAAATCAATCGATAAGGAGGAAATAGAATTCATGGAATATATCATCGAACCGCAAAAAAACATACCGGTTGCGGCGGAAACGGAGGTTTTAGTCGTTGGCGGCGGACCGTCGGGCTTCGGCGCAGCGCTGACGTCCGCTAGAATGGGAAGGCGCACCATGCTCATCGAGCAATACGGAGCGGTGGGCGGCGTTGCAACCACAGGCATTATGAGCCACTGGACCGGCCGTCAGGGGGGAGGTCTTTTCGAGGAGTTTCTTTTCAAAGCCGGAGATTGCGAATGCCCGGAGGTGATCAATCCTGAGAAACTGAAGATACTGATGCTTAATATGCTCATAGAAGCGGGTGTTACCGTGCAGCTGTACACATGGATGAGTGATGTGATCAAGGAAGGAAACCGCATTACCGGTGTGATTACGGAAAGTAAATCCGGCAGAGAAGCAATCCGCTGCAAAGTGCTGATCGACTCTACAGGAGACGGTGATGCGGCAGCAAAAGCCGGAGCGCCTTTTGAAAAGGGACGCTCGGCGGACGGCGGGATGCAGCCCATGACCATCATGTTCAAGCTGGCGGGGGTAGATATGGATAGGGCAATGTTTTTCTGGGGCTTTGAGGATACGGTCCAATTGCCTGAAGGAGATCTGCAGACCCTCAGCCGAAAGGAGCTGCCTGCGCCGGCCGGTCACGTTCTGCTCTATCCGTCCTCTCTGCCCGGGGTTGTGACAGTCAACATGACAAACAGCATCAATGCGGACGGAACCAACATCAGAGATATCAACAGGGCGGAGCTGGAATGCAGAAACCAGATGGGTAAAATTGTCGCATTTCTGAGGCATTATGTTCCCGGCTATGAAGCCTGTTATATTTGTGACTCTTCTAACGCTGTAGGCGTTCGGGAAACACGCAGATTCCTGGCTGAATATCAACTGAATGAAGAGGATATTGCCGAAGCCAGAGTCTTCGACGACTGGGTCGTGACCAAATCCCGGTTCTTCTTTGATTTGCACAACGTTACTGGCTCCGGATTGGACAACGACGGCGCCTATCGGCAGTTCAAGCAGGAGCATCCCTACACGATACCGAAGCGGTGCCTGATCCCGCGGGAAGTAGAGGGCGTGATCCTGAATGGAAGAAATATCGGCGGGACCCATAAAGCCCATTCCAGCTACCGGGTGATGCCCATCTGCATGAATATCGGCCAGGCTGCCGGAGTGATCGCCGCGCTGAGCATGGAGAAGAAGAAAGACGCCCGGGACCTTGATATCAGCTTGGTACAAGAGGCGCTTCGTGCTCAGAACGTGGAGCCATAAGGAGGAAGAAATGTTTCAGTCATATCATATAAAAAAACCATGCAATGAAATATTGCTTGCAGGATTGAATTTCATTGTGCAAAAAGTCTCAGCAGCTTATGGAAACGGAGGAGAACTGCTTTTTCAGGACAGCGCGGGAAACCTCCTCAGGACAGAACGTACCGAAGAGCTCCTGAAGAGAGCGAAATTCGAAGACCGGTCGGCAGAGTACGCCCGAGGGCTTATCGCCGGATGCGGCCCCGCAGAAGACGGAACCAAGACAGCGTTGATTCTTGCGGCGGATCTTTTGGAAAAGCTGCAGGGGGGGGCGGTTTCGTCAGAAGAGATGAGGAAGGGGCTACCGGAAATTGTGGAATTCAGCAAGAATTATCTTCGCAGGACAGAGGCGGCCTATGGGGCGCTTCCCGGAGCCGGCCTTTATCTGCTTACCCTCATGCGGCCTCTGATCCGTTTATGCGATCAGGAACAGGTAGGAGCTGCCGGTATCGTCGCTTCTGCCGTGAGCTGCCCCTTGAAAACCTTGGCCGAAAATAACGGACTCGTATTTCATGAGGTTTATGAGAGGGTCAAGGCAACGGCGCCCAACCAATTTTACAGCCTGCACCATTTTGGCATTGATGGCTCCGTTGAGGAAAGAGAGCCTCACGATGCGATCACCTTCGGTCCGGATATCCGTTCAAAGAAGCATGTGAATCTGCTGGAGGCAGGTATCACCGTTCCGCTGGAAACGGCTCTTGCCGTCCTGGATAAAACGGAGGGAATTATAAACGCCTTCCTTTCGGTCAAAAGCGTCTTTTAGTCCTCAATTCTAACTAAGCCCCCTGATCCCGGCTGTAAAGCGGGAATCAGGGGGCATTTAAAACGGGCTTGTGTCAAGCTGTAATTATGATGGGTTCCCCATCGGTTACGATAATGGTGTGTTCAAATTGCGCGACCAGACTGTGATCCGGTGTTCTCAGCGTCCAGCCATCTTTGGCTTCCGATACATACTCCGCTTTGGTGGAAATAAAGGTTTCAACCGCAAGCACAAGTCCTGACTTCATTAACCGTGTATCCCATTTGTTGGAGTAGTTCAGTATATGAGAGGGGTCCTCGTGCAGCTTCCTGCCAATCCCATGACCGCCAAGGTTTTTAATAACGGTAAATCCGTTGGCTTTGGCTTCTTCATAAATTGTTTTGCCAATAAGATTCAGCTTACAGCCTGCCCTTGCCCGGGAGATGCTTTTCATCAGAGCTGACTGGGAACAGTTGCAAAGTTTGTTTTTCAAGACGTCCTCTCGGTCAAGAACAACGGTAGCACCGGTATCGGCAAAATATCCGTCCAGCTCGGCGGAGACATCTACGTTGACAATATCCCCAAGTTTCAGCACCAGAGGACCTGGTATTCCATGGGCAGCCTGGTCGTTGACGCTGATGCAGGTAAAACCGGGGAAATTGTATGCTGATTTCGGGGCAGATTTTGCACCGTACTCCGAAAGTACTGATTCTCCGATTTCATCAAGCTCTTTTGTTGTAATTCCAGGTTTGATTCCTTTGATCATTTCTTCTCTTGCATCAGAAACGATTTTCCCGATCTTTTCCAGTGCCTTCCTGTCTTTTTCTGAACTGACGGTCATGTTCAATCCTCGCTTTCAACGCTAAACATGGTCTCAAATACAACACGGTTTGCAAAGCAGAGCCGCTTACTGCATTGAGAACCTCGTATCAACACTATTATATGCGGTATTCCAATATAATTGTAGCCCAGCGGCAGAAGGAAAACAATACTATTTAAGGTCTTCTTAACGGGATAGCAACATTTTTACTGAACCCATGAATGGATTGTTTGATCGGGGGTATATTTTAACTACTTTTATTTTGAAAAAAAGCAGACCCTGTTAAGGGAGAATCATGAGTGCATATGAAAGAAGGTTGGGAGGGTCAAAGCGATGAAAACTGAAAGCTACAGTATGATTTTGAAAAATTCTCCGATGGCGTTTGCTTACCACAAAATTGTTTTAAATTCATCCGAAGAGCCCTGCGATTATATTTTTCTTGAAGTAAATCCTGCCTTCGAGGAAATGACCGGGCTGAGAGGTGAAGATATTTTGGGGAAACGAGTTACGGAAGTCATTTCAGGCATTCGAAATGAGCCCTTTGATTTTGTGGCGGTGTATGGGGCTACGGCACTGCAGGGAGGGACTGCAGAATATGAGCAGTATTCCCATGGATTAAAACGGTGGTACCGAATTCAGGTGTATTCCCATGAAAAATATTATTTTGCCGTTAATTTTCTGGATATCACCAAAGAGAAACAGCAGTTGACGGAGCGAGAGTCATTGATGGAGCAGTTGAAGGAGAACGAACTTCAATTTCAGCGCTTGATTGATAATCTTCCCTTTTCTTTAATTATTTCCCGATCTGACGGTACGATCCTCTATACCAATGCATCGGGGATCAAGCTGTTTGAAATGAGCGGAGAAGTCACCGACAGGAAAAGCACCATTCCCTTCTGGCTGGATATCAGAGACCGGGAAAGTTTCCTTCAGGCCATCGAAGAACAAGAGCAAATACAGGATTTTGAGATGAATCTGAAGACAGAAACCGGCCGGCACTTTTGGGCCAGGGGGAGCGGTATGATGATCAAATACCAAAATCAGCTGGCAATCCTTTCAACCCATCATGATATTACAGAACGGAAAGTCATAGAGACCGCGCTGAAGCTCAGTGAGGAGAAATTCAGGCTGATCTTTGAGAACGCAGGAGAGAGCATCCTGATTGTTCAGAATAACAGCATTCAGATTTTCAATCCTATGGTCAGGAATATGACAGGATACTCCGAAGAAGAACTGACGGAACGCTCTTTTATCGATTTTACCTATCCCGAGGATCGAAAAACTGCACTAAAAGCGTATCATGATCGGCTTACAGGCAAGTCCCTTTCGGAGAAATCAAAATATCGAATTGTAAGAAAGGACGGGGAAATTGTTTGGGTAGAGGCCCACGGCGTTAAGATTGAGTGGAACGGCCGCCCAGCAATCCAGTATTTCATCATCGATATTACAGAACAGAAGAGAGCAGAGGACGCATTAAAAGCAAGCGAGGAACAGTACCGGTTGATTACGGAATTTGCTTCGGACATGATCTGGGTGTTTAACTATACAATTTT